>NZ_JBHTLT010000019.1:0-49515 GCF_042679045.1 Sporosarcina contaminans
TAAAAGAGAAATTCGAATAGCTCGAGTTTCTTGCTGGCATCTTGTTAAGATGTCAATTTTGAATCCGAAGATTCGTTTTGTCTCTTCCGCCGACGGGGTCGGCTTCGAGACTTTATTTGTTGACGTTTTGCTGTTCAGTTTTCAAGGTTCATTTCGTTACCTCTCAGAGAAGCAACTCTTATATAATACCATCTTGCGTTTTTCGTGTCAACAACTTTTCTAAAAAACTTTTAAAGTTGTTTGCGTTTGTTTCGTTTATCGGAAACGCAACATTATTTACTTTAACAGCTAACTGACTATATTGCAATACTTTATTTCATCTTTTTTAATTTTATCTCCCAAAAAGAAGCCTAACTATATAAATAAGGCTTCTCATCAATACTATTCAATGATTTTTTCTATCGCTATAGATCGATTATTCGTTAAATCAAGGGTAGAACCGCTATATAATATCTTGACTATCGGACGTAAAGGCGTATCTCGATGGAGGAACATAACTTCTCCTATTTCGCCGGATGTCAATTTCACTCGCATTCCTATAGATAAATTACCAATCAATTTGTGGAGTGCTTCAACTACTTTTATGTCGAATTTGCCAAATTCCTCTTCTTTTATCATTTCAATCACTTTATATGGAGAGTGTTTGGATCGATAAAGTCGTTCAGATGTCATGGCATGAAACACATCCGCTACTGCTAAGATTTGAGCATAAGTTGAAATTGTATCCAGTTTATCTCCACGAGGATACCCGCTTCCATCTAAACGTTCATGGTGTTGCAAAATCGCCATTTTCATTTCTTGCCTAAGCAACGGTGAACTTTGAATCATTTTTACACTAAATAAAGTATGTTTTTTTACTTCGTTATACTCTTCTTTCGTTAAAAATGCTGTTTTTTCTATAATCTCAGGATTTATTTTTGCCATTCCGCAATCCGCCAGTGTTCCTGCTAAGCCGATTTGAAGGTTTTCTCCTTTAGAATTGCCCATTTGATTGCTTATGGCAGCTGATAGAATGCCAACTGCAATAGAATGATGATATATATAGTCCTCAGGGTCAGATAATTCGTTCAGCATTGTTAACATCCGTTTATTCGAAATGAATTTTTCTAATAAAGGAATGATGAGCTCCCGAATTTTTGTAATGTCTGGTTGCTTTCCCGCACGCCAAGCTATAAATTCCTTTTTATATTCACGAACTGTTTCATTATATTGCTTCCGCAAGATGTACATATTGACCGGAATATGATCAAGCACCGCATCAACATCAAGATGGGGAATTTGCTCGTCTTTTGGCATTACCTTCTTGGACACACGTTCTTCCACTTTGACCCTTTTGACACTGAATGCTTGGAGTACTTCCAAATGTTCAGGTGAAAGTTCGGTATCTTTTCGTATGAGCGGATATTTTGTATTCACAAATACATCTTCCTTCAGTAAAATACCAGCACGCAAGTCACTAACATTTTTATATACTTCCATCCTGAGACCCACCGCTTTCTAAATTATCGTAGAACTATTATACTCCATTTCTTTCGGATAGACGATAAAAAAAGTTATTGGAACCGCAATTATGCCGTCCCAATAACTTTTATCATTCTTCGATATCTGTTTCTTCTATTTCAACTGATGTGGTTGTTTCTTCAGCTTTTTCAACCGTTTCCTCTTCAGTCTCTTTTTCGACCTTCGCAACTGTAGCAACCAATTCGTCCTCTCCTAACCGGATAAGGCGAACGCCTTGCGTTGTACGGCCAATTGAAGAAATATCTTCGATGTCCATACGGATTAATATGCCATGAATCGTGATCAGCATTAAATCTTCAGTTCCATCTACTGTTTTCATGGCGACAAGCGGTCCATTGCGGTCTGTTACATTCAATGTTTTCAAGCCATATCCGCCACGAGATTGGACTCGGTATTCATCTTCGGGCGTTCGTTTACCGAAGCCTTTCTCAGTAACGACAAGCACTTCATCGCCTTCTGAAACAGTATCCATTCCGATAGCATAGTCTCCTTCTCGCAAACGGATCCCACGCACGCCACTGGCAACTCTGCCCATTGCGCGGATTTCCTGCTCATCAAACTTAATGAGCATGCCGTTTCTCGTACCAATCGCTATCTTCTCTTCTCCGCTCGTCATTTTTACGCCAATCAATTCATCATCGTCACGTAATGTCAATGCAATCAAGCCATTCGACCGGATATTGGCAAATTCAGATACGGAAGTTCGCTTGACGACACCACCGCGTGTAGCAAAGAAAAGGAATTTATCTTCCTCAAAGCCCTTCACTGGAATCATTGCTGTCACTTTTTCTTCCTTATCGAAGTCCAATAGGTTGATGAGTGGCAATCCTTTTGCAGTCCGATTATATTCCGGAACCTCATATCCTTTTTTACGGAATACCCGTCCCTTGCTCGTAAAGAATAAAATCGTATCATGTGTAGACGTGTTTAATAGATGTTCAACAAAGTCGTCATCATTTGTTCCCATTCCTTGGATGCCTCGTCCGCCGCGGCGTTGGCTACGGTACGTATTTGCAGGCAGGCGCTTAATATAGCCATTATGCGTTAACGTCAATACAGAGTTCTCTTCTGGAATGAGGTCTTCGTCTTCCAGCATTTCAGTGCCGCCGATTGTGATTTCTGTCCGGCGTTTATCCGAAAATCGCTCCTTCACTTCAAGCAATTCTTCTTTAATAATATTCAACACTTTTTGATCATCTGCCAAGATTTCTCGCAGTTCGGCAATAAGCTTGAGCAGTTCTTGATATTCATCTTCGATTTTATCTCTTTCGAGTCCTGTCAACCTTTGCAAACGCATATCCAAGATCGCCTGTGCTTGCCGTTCTGACAAGCTGAAACGCTCCATTAGGCCACTTTTTGCTTCATCGGTTGTTTTAGAAGAACGAATTAAAGTAATGATTTCATCAATATGATCAAGAGCGGTCCGCAAACCTTCCAAAATATGTGCACGATCTTCTGCTTTATTCAATTCGAATTGTGTTCTGCGCCGAATGACCACTTTTTGATGTTCCAAGTAATGATACAAAATCTCTTTCAAAGAAAGGATTTTCGGCTGGCCATCAACAAGAGCAAGCATATTAATGCCGAAGCTCGATTGCAATGCAGTATGTTTGTATAAATTATTTAAAATGACATGAGCATTTGCATCTCTGCGAACTTCGATGACGATTCTCATGCCTGTACGGTCAGACTCATCCGCCAAATGTGTAATCCCATCAATCCGCTTGTCTCGTACAAGCTCAGCTATTTTCTCGATCAATCTTGCCTTATTCACCTGATACGGTAATTCTGTAACAATAATTGTCTCTTTGCCGTTGGAATGCGTCTCAATTTCCACTTTTCCTCGGATGATGATGGAGCCTTTCCCTGTTTCATAGGCCCTACGAATGCCACTGCGGCCTAAAATGATCCCGCCAGTCGGAAAATCAGGGCCAGGTACGATTTCCATCAGTTCTTCTGTCGTAATCGCAGCATTGTCAGCCAATGCCAAGACCGCATCAATTGTTTCACCTAAATGATGTGGGGGTACATTAGTAGCCATACCGACTGCAATACCTGAAGTACCGTTCACAAGCAAATTCGGAAAACGGCTCGGAAGAACGACGGGCTCTTTTTCTTGGCCATCATAGTTATCTTGATAATCAATTGTATCCTTGTTTATATCACGCAATAATTCCATAGCAATGCGGGACATGCGTGATTCAGTGTAACGCATTGCCGCAGCTGCATCACCATCAACGGAACCAAAATTCCCGTGGCCATCAACTAACATATAGCGATAGTTGAAATCTTGCGCCATCCGCACCATCGTATCGTAAACAGCGCTATCGCCATGCGGATGATATTTACCGATGACATCTCCGACGATACGAGCAGATTTCTTATGAGGCTTATCCGCAGTATTCCCAAGATCCTGCATCGCATAAAGGATACGGCGGTGTACCGGCTTCAATCCATCCCTTACGTCAGGCAACGCACGTGAAACGATAACACTCATGGCATAATCCAAGAAGGACGTTTTCATTTCTTGACTGATATTGATCCCTTGGACACCACGTTTCGACATATCTGCCATTAGGTATAGCTCCTTTCAACTCTGTTGCATCAGCTTGCATTACATGTGCAAGTCTTATAAAAACATCAACTGGATTGATCTGTTCGATTAAGTATCCAAGTTTTTCACATACATCGCATTTTCTTCGATAAATTTACGGCGTGGTTCAACTTCATCACCCATCAACTGTTCAAATGTTGCATCCGCATCAAAAGCGTCTTCAAGATGAACTTGCAGTAAGGTCCGCTGTTCAGGGTCCATCGTTGTATCCCATAATTGTGTCGCATCCATCTCACCAAGCCCTTTGTAGCGAGTAATGACCGGTTTTGGATTCGGCGACAGCCGTTCAAGTATTTCTTGTAGCTCTTCTTCATCGAAACAATATTCCTCATGCTTTCCTTGTTTCACGCGATAAAGAGGTGGCTGTGCAATATAGACGTAGCCTGCTTCAATCAAAGGGCGCATGAAACGGAAGAAAAATGTAAGCAACAATGTACGTATATGGGCTCCATCAACGTCCGCATCCGTCATGATGACAATCTTATGATATCGGGCTTTTGAAAGGTCGAATTCCTCTCCAATTCCCGTACCTAAGGCTGTAATCATCATACGAATTTCCGCGTTTCCTAAAATACGGTCTAAGCGTGCCTTCTCGACGTTCAAAATTTTACCGCGCAATGGTAGAATCGCTTGGAAATGGCGATCACGACCACTTTTTGCGGATCCTCCCGCTGAGTCTCCCTCAACAATATATAATTCGCTAATTTCAGGGTTCCGCGAAGAACAGTCAGCTAATTTGCCTGGAAGGCTGGAAACTTCAAGCGCAGATTTACGGCGTGTGAGTTCCCTTGCATTTTTTGCAGCAACCCGTGCGCGAGCAGCCATTAAGCTTTTATCTACAATCAATCGTGATGTTGTTGGATTCTCAAGCAGGAATCTTTGAAAACCTTCAGCAAATAAAGAATTCGTAATGGTACTCACTTCAGAGTTTCCTAATTTCGTTTTCGTTTGTCCTTCGAATTGAGGATCCGGATGCTTGACAGAAACGATAGCTGTCAGCCCTTCTCGAACATCATCGCCAGATAAGTTCGGCTCGGATTCCTTCACCAAACCGTTTTTTCGAGCATAATCATTCACAACGCGGGTAAGTGCCGTTTTAAAGCCAGCTTCATGAGTTCCGCCTTCATACGTATTAATATTATTCGCAAAAGAAAGCAGGTTTTCGGCATAGCCAGCATTGTATTGCATCGCAATTTCAATTGAAATGCCGTCTTTTTCTCCTTCAATGAATATCGGATCTTCATGAATTGGTTCTTTGTTTTGATTTAAATGCTCAACATATGATTTAATGCCGCCTTCATAATAAAACGTGTCGGTGCGCTGCTCTTCTTCACGCTCATCTGTAATAGAGATACGCAATCCACGGTTCAAATAGGCAAGTTCCCGAAGACGATGTGCTAAAATCCCATAATCATAAACAGTTGTTTCTGTAAAAATTTCGGGATCTGCTTTGAACCGTGTACGCGTACCAGTTTCATCCGTTTCTCCGATTACTTGCAGCTCCTGTGTCAAAATACCGCGCTCAAACTCTATGAAGTAGATTTTGCCATCCCGTTTTACATACACTTGGGTTTTCTCGGAAAGCGCGTTGACGACGGACGCACCTACACCGTGCAATCCGCCCGAAACTTTATAACCTCCGCCTCCGAACTTACCGCCTGCATGAAGTACAGTCATAATGACCTCAACAGCCGGTCTTCCCGTAGATTCCTGGATGCCTACTGGAATGCCTCGTCCATTATCGTCCACACGAATCCAGTTATCTTTCTCGATAGCAACTTCTATATGATCACAGTATCCAGCTAAAGCTTCGTCGATACTGTTATCTACAATTTCCCATACTAAGTGATGAAGTCCGCGCGCACTTGTCGTTCCGATATACATGCCGGGACGTTTACGGACAGCTTCTAAACCTTCCAATACTTGTATCTGATTGGCATCATAAGCTGTCTGCAATTCTTTCTCTTCCATCGCCAAAGTATTCACCTTTCCTTTCTGAACATCTATCCTTTTTCAAGGCATGTGTAACTTACCTGAAAGTCCAATGCGGTTACCTAAAGCACAATTATAAATTAGGCACCATCATTCGATCGCAATGGCTATTTGTCAATCTTCTTTTACTACATGGCCAGCAGACACCTCGAACATCTTTGCTTTCCGGATCGTCTCGTGATCGATCCCTGCGATATTCGTCGTTGTGACAAATGTCTGCACTTGGCCTTGCATCGTATTTAGCAAGTGAGATTGACGGTAATCATCAAGTTCAGAAAGAACATCATCCAACAGAAGTACAGGCGTTTCTCCGACTTCTTGTTTAACCAGTTCAATCTCCGCTAATTTCAAGGACAGGGCCGTTGTCCGTTGTTGTCCTTGAGAGCCGTATGTTTGAATATCATACCCATTCACAAAAAAATGGAGATCGTCACGGTGCGGGCCAATCAATGTCATTCCCCGCTCCAGTTCACGACGTCTCACTTCATGCAATCTCCGGCTGAGTATTTCTTCCATTTGCTCCACAGTCTGCCCAGATTTTAGGTCTTTTAAAGTACCATAAGTGATTTTAAGTTGCTCCAATCCTCTTGAAATTCCTTCGTGGATCGGCTCGGCCCATTTCTGCAGCAATTCTATGAAATGGAATCGTTTACGGATAATTTGCACAGATAGTTGGATATATTGTTCTGTATATATATCGAACATGACGTCCGTTAACTCTAATTTGCCGCGATTATCTTTTAAAATCGCATTGCGTTGCTTTAAAATTTTTTGGAAGGTCAGCAAGTCATGTAGATAGACAGGGGAAATCTGACCAATTTCCATATCTAAAAATCTCCGTCTCACTTGCGGACTTCCTTTAACAAGATTCAAGTCTTCAGGCGCAAACATGACAACATTCAGCTGACCGATATAATGACTTAATCGGTTCTGTTCCAAATGATTGACTTTCGCTTTCTTGCCCTTTTTTGAAATAATCAATTCAAGTGGTAGTTTTCCAAATTTGCGTTGAATGTCCCCTTCTATTTTACCATACTCTTGTTCCCAACGTATCAATTCACGATCATTTGATGTTCGATGAGATTTCGCCATCGAAAGCACATAGATCGATTCCATGATATTTGTTTTCCCTTGTGCGTTTTCACCGATTAAAACATTGATTTGAGGAGAGAAGGAAAGGTCAAGCGCTGCATAATTACGATAATCCGTCAGTGATAACCGCTCAATATACATCCGCTTGACCGTCTAAAGATGTGGATATTTTAAATCTTCCTATTCCGGGGATGTTGATAATATCGCCATCAACAAGTTTTTTGCCTCTACGATTTTCTTGCTCCCCATTCACAAAAACGGCATTTTCACTTAAAAACCATTTTGCCATGCCCCCTGAGCTAATTGCATCGGTCATTTTCAAGAGCTGGCCTAATGTGACGAATTCCGTATCTATTTTCAGAATTTCCATCTGCTTCAACCCTTCACAAATTAGTCTGTCCTTCTATTTTACCGAACTTTAGGCATTAAGTAAAAAGGATAGTCCGTTATAGACTATCCTTTCACCATCCATTGTTAAAAAGTTCGAACCGGCAAAATGAGCTGCAAGATTGCCTCGCTGTCGACTGCTTTCAAGATGAAAGGTCTCATAGCGCCAGTAAATTGGATAACAATGTTTTGACCTTCAATGGCCTTTAATGCATCCATCATATATTTTGCACTAAATGATATTTTTAAATCTTCACCAACTACTTCAATCGCTTCAATTGACTCTTCAACTTTACCAATTTCTGGTGAATTAGACGTAATTTCGATGATGTTACCTTCATTTGCAGAAAAACGGACAATATTGTTTCTTTCATCTCTCGCGAGCAATGAAGCCCGGTCAATCGCTTGCAACAGCTGTTTTCCATTTACTGTTACTGAGGTTTTATGTTCTGCTGGTATCAATCTTGAAGTATCAGGATAATTCCCTTCTAAAAGACGTGAGTAAAATTGAACATTGGCCGTTTTAAACAAAATTTGCTGATCGGCAATAACAATTTCAATTAAGTTGGAGTTGTCAGCGAGAATTTTATTTAATTCTTGAAGGCTTTTTCCTGGAATGACAACGCTAAATGGAATTTCAGACATCACTTCTGGTGTGATTTCCCTTTTTGCAAGCCTATGGCTGTCTGTAGCTACGCAAATAAGTTTATCATCTACTGTTTCCCAATGAACACCTGTCAAAATTGGTCTAGTTTCAGCTTGAGATACGGCAAATACGGTCTCTCTAATCACTGATTTTAAAAGATCTGCCGGCAATGAAAAGCTATGATCATCTTTTACAGATGGCAAAATCGGATAATCATCTGCATTTGAACCGATCAAATGGAATTCGGATTTTCCAGAACTAATATGTGCATGTGTTCCATTTTCAACTACAATTGTCACTTCGTTTGTTGGTAGTTTCCGAACAATTTCATTAAACATTTTCGCTTGCAGGATGATGGAACCTGTTTGTTTAACATTGATAATTTGTTCGCCGTCTTTTTCACTTGGAATGAACGTACAGATTGTTATGTCTGAATCACTTCCTGTCATCGTCATTCCTTTATCTTCAACTGCAATTTTCACACCAGTTAATATAGGGTTCGCTACTTTTTGGCTAATTGCTTTCATCACATCATTCAATCCATCAAGCAAACTATCCCTCGTGATTTCAAAATTCATTTTGGATCCTCTCTTCCCTCGCTTATATAATAATAATTAATAAAGATTTATAGTAATAATAGTAATAGGGGCTGTGGATATGTTAATAACGCTGAAAAAGCCTTATCTAACAAAGATATACACATGTGCATAACGTGTTTGTAAGCTGTATTTTTTATTCATAGCTATTCACAGCTTCAATTTATCCACGGCCTAACGCATTTCGGATTTCTTGGATATCTTGCTGCAAATTTGGATCTTCCTTTAATTGCATGGAAATTTTCTCATGCGCATGAATGACTGTTGAATGGTCTCGACCGCCAAATTCAGATCCGATTTTCGGCAATGAAGCATCCGTAAGCTCTCTTGATAAATACATTGCAATTTGGCGAGGGAATGCGATAGCCCTCGTCCTTTTTTTTGCAGAAAAATCCTCTAACCGGATATTGAAATGCTCCCCAACTGATTTTTGAATATCTAAAATCGTCACGGTGCGTGGCCTTGAATTCGGAATGATATCTTTTAACGCTTCTGCAGCTAAATCTGTCGTAATATCCATATTGACTAGTGAGGAATAGGCGACCACTCGAATAAGCGCACCTTCTAACTCTCTAATGTTCGTATCAATTTGATTGGCAATATAGAGCATCACTTCATCCGATATATCAACTAATCCATCTGCCTTTGCCTTTTTACGCAAAATAGCTATTCGCGTTTCCAAGTCAGGCGGCGCGATATCTGTTATGAGTCCCCATTCGAAGCGAGATCTTAGACGATCCTCCAATGTAGGAATTTCTTTTGGGGGACGGTCGCTTGAGATAATAATTTGCTTTGATGCTTCATGCAGCGTGTTAAATGTATGGAAAAATTCTTCTTGAGTCTGTTCTTTCCCAGCGATGAATTGAATATCGTCTATTAAAAGCACGTCAACATTGCGGTATTGATTTCTAAAATCGCCCGCTTTGTTATTCATGATCGAATTAATAAATTCATTTGTAAACTTTTCGGAAGATAGATAGACAACCTTTGCATTAGGGTTTTGTTCCAAAATATAATGTCCGATTGCATGCATTAGATGCGTCTTTCCTAAACCGACTCCACCATAGATGAACAGCGGGTTGTAGGACTTCGCTGGTGCCTCTGCGACAGCTAACGACGCTGCGTGGGCAAAGCGATTGCCAGATCCAATGACGAATGTGTCGAATGTATACTTTGGATTCAGCATGACAGATGCTGAAGGGACTTGAATTTTTTCCGATTGCTGGACAGCTGGTTTTGGAAGCTGGAAATCATTCTCTTCCATTTCTTTAGGAACGACGAATTGGATAAGCCGGTCTTCCCCCGTTAATTCGGATAGAATGCCAGTTATCAAATGAACGTAATGATTTTCAAGCCAATCTTTGGCGAATGAATTCGGGACGGCAATCGTCACATTTTCATTGCCATAGGACATGAGCTTTGTCGATTTTAGCCATGTTTCAAAACTGGGCTTGGAAATGCGTTCTTCAACTTTCGACAAAACTTCATTCCATAAATTACTTAGCTGATCCACTTTTTTCCCTCCTTTACACATAAAAAATAAGACATGGAAATATGTATTATACACAGAATCCAGCCATGTGGATATCTTATATCCAAAAGTGTTGAAAAAATTATCCACAATATATCAACAATTGTGGATAAGAATTTTATCTCTTAAATTTATTCACAGCAAAATCTTTTTAATTGTAACAGGAAACTATTATAATGACAAGGGATTCTATGAGTTATAAACAGGACCCGCAACTGTGGAAAACTGTTTTATCCACAGGTTTTCATATGTGTAGAAGCTGTAGATAAGACTTGTGAATAAAAAAATGAGCGCTATTTCCTATGAACAAGATATACATGTCGAATGTTGTTCAATTGTGGATAAGAATTTTGTCGAAACGAGATAGATAAAGCTGTAGACGATCAAAGGATGGCGAGTTTGTCTTTATAAAAAAGATTGACATTCATGAAAATGACCTTTATACTGTTCAAGACTGTCACATAGCAAAGGGACAATGCAGGAGGTGTCTTTAACATGAAACGTACATTCCAACCAAATAAACGTAAACGTAGTAAAGTTCACGGCTTCCGCGCGAGAATGAGCTCAAAAAGTGGTCGTAAAGTTTTAGCGGCTCGTCGACGCAAAGGAAGAAAAGTGCTTTCAGCATAAGGCCACTGTACCTCAGTGGTCTTTTTTTTCGTTAAGAGATAGTCATATTGCTGAGAGACGGAAACAAAGTATGAAATAAAGCGGGTGAGCTACTTGAAAAAAAGTCAAAGAATCAAAAAGAATGCTGATTTCCAAAAAGTATTTAAAAGTGGTAAATCCGTCGCCAATCGGCAATTCGTTGTTTATTCCTATATAAAAGAAGACCAACAGGAGTTCAGGATCGGATTGTCCGTTGGCAAAAAAATCGGGAACGCTGTGACGAGAAACCAAGTGAAACGCTATATTCGGCAAGCCTTTTTAGAAATGAAGGACGAGTTACGCAATGATAGGGATTTTGTTATTATCGCCAGACATCAGGCGGCCACAATGAATTTTCATGAAACGAAAAAAAGTCTGCAACATGTTTTAAGAATTGCAAGGGCATTCAAGAAGAGTGAAATGAAGAGAAAAAAGACAGACTGAATGTATATTTTGCCTATCCAACCAATTAAGAAGTAGAACGTACTAAATGTTCGTGATAAACTGACAGTAATGCTTTCTTCACGGAACAGAACAGATTTGGGGGAAACAAATTGAAGAGAAAAGCCGGAATACTATTTATGCTGACAATCTTGACAGTATTTTTGTCAGGGTGCTCACAGTTCAATGAACCAATTTATTCAACGAGTGAAGGATTTTGGAATAAATATATCGTTTGGCCGATTGTTTCCTTAATCAGCACGTTCAAAGAACTGTTAGGAACATACGGACTCGGTATTATTGCGGTAACGATTATTATCCGCCTCATTTTATTGCCACTCATGATCAAGCAGGCACAAAGCTCGAAGCGCATGCAAGAGATCCAGCCGGTCCTGAACCAATTAAAAGAGAAATATAAGTCAAAAGACGCGGTTACTCAGCAAAAGTATCGTGAAGAAATGCAAAGAATTATAACAGAAGAAAAAATCAACCCTGCGGCCGGATGTTTGCCTGTTATTATTCAAATGCCGATTATCATTGGCCTTTACCATGCGATCAGCAGAATGAACGCAACCCCTGAAATTGAAATTGGGAATTTCCTTATTTTCGAACTTGCAACGCCAAGCATCACATTAGCGATCATTGCAGGCTTAATGCAATTTATCGTCTTGCGTACAGGCCCTGCGATGGACAACCCACAAATGAAAGTAATGATGTATATCATGCCTTTCATGATTATGATTTTCGGTACATTCTTACCTGCAGCACTTGCGCTTTACTGGGTTATCGGTAACATCATTTCAATTATCCAAAACATTTTCATTTACAAACCATTTAAGAAAAAAGAAGCCACACCTGCAAAAGTGGGAGGGAAAAGAAAATGAACAAGATAACGCGAAAGGGAGCGACTGTAGAAATTGCGATCTCCAAAGCGCTGCAAGAGCTCAATGTAACGCGTGATGAAGTGGAAATTGATATCGTGGATGAAGGTAAAAAAGGATTTTTAGGAATTGGTGCTCGGGATGCTGAAGTAAGCGTTTCGCTTAAGCAGCAAAATAGTTTATTAAAAAATGAAGAGATGCAGCCAGAGGAGCCTGTTCAACCTTCCGATCCGGTCATAGCAGAGCCTATTGAAGAGAGCAATCCTTTAGAAGAAACGATAGAGGAAGATAGGTCAGCCGGAGAGATGAACGTTAACGGTGATGAGGAAGCGATCCGTGACACTGAAGCTTATTTGACGGCAATTGCAAAAGATATGGGTATTCATGATTTAAAAATCGAACATGAAATGGAAGGGAAATATATTTCATTTCAAATGCAAAGTGAAAAGGCAGCATTTCTAATTGGCAAGAGAGGGCAAACGTTAAACGCGTTACAGCAATTGGCTCAGCTTGTAACAAATAAAAAAGCAGGTCAATTTAAAGTTGTTCGTCTCGATGTCGGTGACTATAGACAGCGACGCGAACAGTCGTTGGAGCAGCTTGCAGAAAGAATGGCTGATCAAGCTGTCAGAACAGGCAGGAAGGTACAGCTTGAACCGATGCCATCTTACGAACGTAAAGTCATTCATAATGCCTTATCAAACCGTTTAGATATTGAAACGTATTCAGAAGGAACGGATCCAAATCGCTATTTAGTTATTGAACCGCTCTACTGAAACAAATAGTTGGCCCCGAATGTTATGCAAAACATTCGGGGTTTTTTAGTATGTTTTCATGAAATTTTGCTTTCAATATTTGCAGAAAACAATTTAAGGAAGTCCCACGTATACATCATTAGGGCCATCGAACGTCGAAGGATGGACTTGGCTAGTCCGTTTGATTGCCAGTCAATCGCTAAACGCTTCTCTAAAAAACTTTTATACGTATTCAAAAAGTTATCCACATTTTTAGTTCCCTGTGCTATGAGAATAGGATGATTTATGTTATTATATGTTGTCAGATAGTCAAGTCAAAACGGTTATCCACATGTGGGTAACAAATTAGGAAGGATGAACGAACGTGCATGAAGATACAATAGCTGCCATTTCCACTCCCATAGGGGAAGGGGCTATCGCCATTGTCCGGCTAAGTGGTGACAAGGCTATCGACGTTGCAGACCGCATTTTTCGTTCTCCGTCGGGCAAACGCCTTGCGGATGAACAATCACATACAATCCATTATGGACATTTAGTCGATCCCTCGACGGATGAAGTCGTTGAAGAAGTTATGGTTTCAATTATGAAGGCACCGAAAACATTCACAAGGGAAGATGTTGTGGAAATCAATTGCCACGGGGGACTTGTGGCGGTTAACAGGGTGTTAAGTTTAACACTTCGAATGGGTGCACGACTTGCAGAGCCAGGCGAATTCTCTAAACGAGCTTTTATGAATGGAAGAATCGATTTATCGCAAGCTGAAGCCGTCATGGATTTAATTCGTGCAAAAACGGACCGTGCCATGAATGTTGCACTCAACCAAATGGAAGGAAAGCTTTCCAGATTGATTGGTGATTTAAGACAAGCGCTTTTGGAAACATTGGCCCAAGTCGAAGTCAATATCGATTACCCAGAATACGATGATGTTGAGGAAGTAACGATTCCCCTTATGACGGAAAAATGTACGTGGGTGAAGAGAGAAATCGAAAAGCTGCTTCGTACATCTTCTCAAGGGAAAATTTTGCGCGAAGGACTTTCCACCGTCATTATCGGTAGGCCGAATGTCGGTAAATCTTCATTGTTAAACAGTTTGGTTCAAGAGAATAAGGCAATCGTAACAGAGATTGCAGGAACGACCCGTGATATTATAGAAGAATACGTTAATGTCAGAGGTGTACCACTTCGTCTAATAGACACAGCTGGTATCCGGGAAACAGAAGATATTGTGGAACGGATCGGTGTCGAAAGATCAAGACAAGTTTTAAAAGAAGCTGATTTGATTTTATTAGTGTTAAACCATTCAGAGGAACTATCGGATGAAGATATTCGTTTATTTGAAGCAACTGAAGGAATGGACCGAATCGTCATCGTCAATAAAACGGATCTACCTCGTAGAATTGATATACAGCAAGTAGAGAACATCGTTGGCGAAGGGCAAATTGTCACAACTTCCTTACTGAAAGATGAAGGAGTTGAAGAGTTAGAAGAAGCCATTGCTAAGCTGTTCTTCGAAGGAACGATTGACTCTGGAGATATGACATACGTCTCGAATGCAAGACATATCGCATTGCTTCACAAAGCGCACCAAGCAATTGAAGATGCGCTGGCCGCTGCAGAAGCAGGCGTCCCAGTAGACATGATCCAAATCGACCTAACCCGTTCTTGGGAATTATTAGGCGAAATCATCGGAGACACCGTCCAAGACAGCCTCATCAACCAACTATTTTCCCAGTTCTGTTTAGGGAAGTAATAAAAGCGGAAAGCGCCGATAAGCTCCGACAGGCGTTGGAAGATAAGAAACTAAGGCGCATTATGCCTTAGCTTCTTATCTGAAACGACCCAAGGAGCTGGCGCTTGGAGTCTGGATAGTAATAAAAGCGAAGCCCGTAACGAAGAACGGGCTTTGCGAGCAAAAGCGCAGCGTTGGGAGCACATTTTAGCCTTAGCCCGTAACGAAGAACGGGCTTTGCGAGCAAAAGCGCAGCGTTGGGAGCACATTTTAGCCTTAGCCCGTAACGAAGAACGGGCTTTGCGAGCGAAAGCGTTAGCGCTGCGAGCACTAAGCGCCGTAAAGCTCCGACAGGCGTTGGAAGATAAGAAACTAAGGCGCATTATGCCTTAGCTTCTTATCAGAAACGACCCGAGGAGCTGGCGCTTGGAGTCTGGATAGTAATAAAAGCGAAGCCCGTAATGAAGAACGGGCTTTGCGAGCAAAAGCGCAGCGTTGGGAGCACATTTTAGCCTTAGCCCGTAACGAAGAACGGGCTTTGCGAGCAAAAGCGCAGCGTTGGGAGCACATTTTAGCCTTAGCCCGTAACGAAGAACGGGCTTTGCGAGCAAAAGCGTTAGCGCTGCGAGCACATTTTAGCCTTAGCCCGTAACGAAGAACGGGCTTTGCGAGCAAAAGCACAGCGTTGGGAGCACATTTTAGCCTTAGCCCGTAACGAAGAACGGGCTTTGCGAGCACTAAGCGCCGATAAGCTCCGACAGGCACTGGAGGCATGAAACCTAAGGCGCATATTGCCTTAGATTTCATGCCGAAGTGACCAGAGGAGCTGGCGCCCGGAATCTGAAGTAATAAAAGCGAAGCGTTGGAAGCGGAGAATACCTTTTAGCTCATACGTTGGAAATCATTGTCCAACAAAAACCGATTAGTTGAAACAGTATCATGAAATTGACTTCATAGACACGGAATAAAGCAACATCATTCATAAAATAGGAAGGATGAACGAACATGCCACAATTTGAAGCAGGCACGTTCGATTGTATAGTCATCGGAGCAGGGCATGCTGGCGTTGAAGCGGCTCTCGCCTCTGCAAAGATGGGTGCATCGACATTGGTGCTGACAATGAATTTGGATATGATTGCTTTCATGCCATGCAACCCTTCTCTTGGAGGTCCTGCGAAAGGGATCGTCGTCAGGGAAATAGACGCACTCGGCGGAGCAATGGGGAAAGTAATCGACAAAACGCATATTCAAATGCGGATGTTGAACACAGGGAAAGGGCCTGCAGTTCGCGCATTACGTGCGCAAGCGGATAAAGTCCTTTATCAACAAGAAATGAAACGCATTTTGGAAGAACAAGACAACTTGACACTTCGTCAAGGTGTTGTAGAAGAATTGATCATCGAAGAGAATGAAGTAAAAGGTGTTATTACACAAATTGGCGCGATTTATCGTGCTAAAACGGTAATCATTACTACCGGAACATTCCTCCGAGGGGAAGTCATTATCGGTGATTTAAAATATTCAAGTGGACCTAATAACCAAATGCCAGCCATTAAATTAGCTGAAAATCTTAGAGAACTTGGTTTTGATATGGTTCGTTTTAAAACGGGGACACCTCCACGCATCAATAGCAAAACGATCGATTACAGCAAAACGGAAATTCAGCCGGGTGATGAAGAGCCAAGAGCATTCAGTTATGAAACTACAGAGTTCATTACAGATCAATTGCCTTGCTGGTTAACGTATACGACACCTAAAACACATGAAATCATTAATGAAAATCTTCACCTTTCTCCGATGTATTCAGGCATGATCAAAGGGAAAGGGCCAAGTTATTGCCCATCCATCGAGGATAAAATCGTCCGCTTTGCCGATAAATCACGACACCAAATATTCTTGGAGCCAGAAGGCCGCAATACGAAAGAAGTATATGTGCAAGGTTTGTCAACAAGCTTGCCTGAACATGTACAAAGAAGATTGATTGAAAGTGTACCTGGACTTGAAAAAGCGGAAATGATGAGAGCTGGTTATGCGATTGAATATGACGCTGTCGTTCCGACTCAGCTTTGGCCCACTTTGGAAACGAAGAAAATTAAAAATCTGTACACTGCAGGTCAAATTAACGGAACTTCAGGCTATGAGGAAGCAGCGGCTCAAGGCATTATGGCGGGCATTAACGCTGCATGTAATGTATTAGGCAAAGAAGAGGTCGTTTTAGGCCGTGCAGATGCATATATCGGTGTACTGATTGATGACTTAGTTACAAAAGGGACGAGCGAACCATATCGTCTGCTAACTTCAAGAGCGGAATATCGTTTATTGCTGCGCCATGATAATGCCGATTTGAGATTAACGGAAATTGGCCATTCATTGCAAATGATCAGCGATGAAAGATATGAAAAATTCCTCGTGAAAAAACAACAGATTGAAGAGGAAATTGAACGACTACGAAAAGTGACGATTAAACCTAATGAAGCAGTTCAAGAAATTATTCGTGAATCAGGCGGAACAGAGCTTCGTGAACCGATGAAAGCTGCAGATCTTCTAAAACGACCAGAAATGAAATACAGCCAAATTATTCGTGTCGTTCCTCCTAAAGAGGAAAAATCCGATGAAGTTGCGGAGCAAGTTGAGATTTTCATTAAATATGAAGGTTATATCGAAAAATCGATGCAACAAGTCGAGCGTATGAAAAAGATGGAGAACAAAAAAATACCGGAAAACATCGATTACGATGCAATCTCCGGCATTGCCAAAGAAGCGAAAGCTAATTTGAATGCAGTTCGCCCACTATCCATTGCGCAAGCATCCCGTATTTCAGGTGTGAACCCTGCCGACATTTCAATTTTGCTCGTCTACATCGAGCAAGGAAAAATAGCTAAAATATCTGGATAATACTAAGTGACTGATGTGGCGATAGTCCGCATCAGTCTTTTTACTAAGGAGGATTTACTTGAACGAAGAACAATTTATTCAAGCAATGAATGAGATGGGCATTCAATTGACTGAATTACAGATTGCACAATTTAGGGATTACTACCAAATGTTGGTTGAATGGAATGAAAAAATGAATTTAACGGCGATCACTGATGAGCCATCTGTTTATTTAAAGCATTTTTATGATTCCATTACTGCTGCTTTCTATGTTGATTTATTAGGAGAAAAATCACTTTGTGACGTTGGAGCAGGGGCAGGGTTCCCAAGTATCCCATTAAAAATTTGTTTTCCGGATTTGTCTGTTACGATTGTTGATTCATTAAACAAAAGAATTACTTTTTTAAATGAACTATCAAAAAAACTACAGCTAAAAAATGTTCATTTTGTCCATGACAGAGCAGAAGATTTTGGTCAAAATCCTTTGTACAGAGAAAAATTTGATATTGTAACGGCAAGAGCAGTTGCAAGATTATCGGTACTTTCGGAGTTATGTGTTCCTCTTGTTAAAGTAGGGGGCACTTTTGTTGCTATGAAAGGGGCAGCTGCTAAAGAAGAACTATCCGATGCCAAAAAAGCTATTCAAGTTTTAGGCATTGAAATGAAAGAAAAGCATTCATTTCATTTACCAATCGAAGAAAGTGAACGTAATATTTTTGTCTTTGCAAAAAAGAAAACAACACCAAAGAAGTATCCCCGCAAAGTTGGCGTTCCAAATAAATCGCCAATTCAATAAATGTTTCACGTGAAACAAAATAAAGTTCGTATTTGGTTATTCGACATACGTTTGTAATCCATTTGTAATGAACCCTTTCATAAGTAATCGAGAGGATATATAATGGATATAACGAAAGAGAAGATTACAGACGAGCAGTTTTGTAAAGGTGGTGCCGGGATGAAAAATACGTTTTCGCGTTTTTTTGGTAATGCTGAAAAGGAGCCTGCTTTAGATATAGAGGAAACGAGCCCGCAAGAGAAAGTAGAGCAAGTTCAAATAGAATTAATTAAGCCGAATAAATATCAACCTCGTACAATTTTTTCTGAAGAGAAGATTGAGGAATTAGCGCGGACAATTCATACGCATGGTGTCATTCAACCAATTGTTGTTCGCAAGTCTGAAGAAGGATATGAAATTATTGCAGGGGAACGAAGATACCGTGCGATGAAAAAATTAGGTTGGGAAGAAGTACCAGCCATTATCCGAAATTTGGATGACAAGGAAACTGCCTCAATTGCACTTATTGAAAACTTGCAACGAGAAGAATTGACAGCTATAGAGGAAGCGTATGCATATGAGCAATTGTTGGAGCTGCACTCGTTGACGCAGGAAGCGTTGGCGCAACGTTTAGGGAAAGGGCAGTCCACGATCGCAAATAAGCTACGTTTATTAAAATTGCCGGAACCAATAAAAGAAAAGATTTTATCGAAAGAGCTTTCGGAAAGACATGCTAGGGCGCTCATACCGATAAAAGATAGTGAGATTCAAATGAAAGTGTTCCAAGAAGCGTTAGATGAGCAACTTAATGTAAAACAACTTGAGGAACGAATTCATGAAATAATGAATCCTGTCGTTGAAGAAGAAAAAGAGAAGAAGAAACCTGTTCGTCGCAAATCCGTCAGTAAAGATGTAAGAATTGCAGTTAATACGATTAGGCAGTCTTTAGCTCTTGTATCTAAAAGTGGAATCAACGTAAAAACTGAAGAAGAAGATTCGGATGATTTTTATACGATCACGGTAAAAATACCGAAAAAAAAATAATGAACTAGTCAATAACAGTTTAACAAAGAAGCTCCATCCCATGTGAGTCGACTCTTGCTTTACCCAGCAGGAGTTTTTTGTGCTATAACGATACCATGCAACTTCTTTTTTTGATAAAATAGAAGTGTGTAAAAAGCATGGCTGAAATTGTTATAACAAGATTAATAGTTACCCGGTATGTATATGCATGGCGGTGAACAAGTTCGATTGAAATAAAAGCAGTACAAAGAGTGAGAAAGCAGGTGCAAGCGTGGGTAAAATTATTGCGATCGCCAATCAAAAAGGAGGCGTCGGGAAAACAACAACTTCAGTTAATTTAAGTGCTTGCCTTGCACATATTGGCAAAAAGGTTCTTTTGATCGATGCAGACCCGCAAGGAAACGCAACGAGCGGGGTAGGGGTCAATAAGGGCGATGTCCATCAGTGCATTTACGATATGTTAATAGATGACGTGAATATTAACGAAGTAATCCATAAAACAAAAATGGAAAACTTAGATATCGTTCCAGCTACTATTTCATTAGCAGGTGCAGAAATTGAATTGGTTTCGACAATTTCAAGAGAAGTCCGTATGAAACATGCGATACAGGATGCTAAAGATTCGTATGATTATATTATAATTGATTGCCCTCCGTCATTAGGATTACTGACAATCAATTCCTTAACAGCAGCCAATTCAGTAATTATACCTGTGCAATGTGAGTACTATGCATTAGAAGGTTTAAGTCAACTACTGAGCACCATCCGGCTCGTCCAAAAACATTTAAATGAAAATTTAATGATAGATGGTGTGTTGCTGACAATGTTCGATGCAAGGACAAACTTAGGGATTCAAGTGATTGAAGAAGTTAAAAAATATTTTCAAGATAAAGTGTACAGTACGATTGTTCCAAGGAATGTACGGTTGAGTGAGGCACCAAGTCACGGCGAGCCAATCATTCTTTATGATGCGAGATCCAGAGGTGCTGAAGTATATTTAGAGCTGGCAAAGGAAGTGGTGCATAATGGCTAAAGGCCTTGGTAAAGGGTTGAACGCTTTATTTCCTGACGAGTCTTTAACAAAAGCGGAAGCAATTGAACATGTACGATTAAAAAGTATTAAAGTAAATCCGTATCAACCGAGGAAGATATTTGATGAAAATGCGATTCAAGAATTGAGCGAGTCTATTAAGGAACATGGAATTTTACAGCCGATTATTGTCCGTAAAGTCGGTACAATGTATGAAATTGTAGTTGGAGAAAGGCGTTTCCGAGCTGCGAAGTTAGCAGGGTTGGTGGAGATTCCTGCAGTGGTTCGTCAATTGACTGATGAAGAGTCAATGGAAATGGCTATTTTGGAAAACTTGCAACGTGAAGATTTAACACCAATTGAAGAAGCAGAAGCTTACCAAAAACTAATGGATAACTTAAATTTAACTCAGGAGCAATTGGCATTCCGGTTAGGAAAGAGTAGACCACATATTGCCAATCATATTCGTTTGCTAACTCTTCCCGAAAAAATTAGAGGTCTTATTACAGATGGTAAACTTTCAATGGGGCATGGACGTACATTATTAGGGCTTCGAAAAAAAGAACAAATTATTGCAGTTGCAGAAAGAACAATTAAAGAAAACTTGAATGTTAGACAACTCGAAAAATTAGTACAAAAATTGAACGAAGATGTTCCACGTGAAACAAAGAAAGAAAAGAAAAGCATCTTTATCGAAGAACAAGAGTCGAATTTGCGTGAATACTTCGGCACGAATGTAACGATTAAAAAGAGTAAAAACAAAGGTAAAATAGAAATTGAATTCTTTACCGAAGAAGACTTAGAAAGAATATTAGAGTTGTTAAATGAATAATTTGACTCCCTCTTGTAGTAAGTGATCACAAGTGAAAAGAAGTATAGATAACTTACACATTGCATGAAAAACAGTTAATCGGGGAATTTACGCACAGCTATAGACGTACAGTATGTCTTAGTGAACATTTCTATAAAATTGATCTACCGAAAAGTTTTTATCTACAGTAGAGAAATTCGCCGTATAGGAAATAAAACTGCATATTTTGCAACCTATTAAGAAATGTTTTTAGGTGGCGCTTGCTTACAGTATAAAAGTATTTGCTAAATAAAGATGATACCTATTTTGCTAAAGCGTGCAAAATAGGTATTATTTTTAGTGATTGGAAGTGAAGGAAAATGATATTATTCGGCTCGATTGTCAATTTCCTTTTAATCATAATGGGTTCA
The DNA here is from genome assembly GCF_042679045.1 of Sporosarcina contaminans. Classification (NCBI taxonomy): domain Bacteria; kingdom Bacillati; phylum Bacillota; class Bacilli; order Caryophanales; family Caryophanaceae; genus Sporosarcina; species Sporosarcina contaminans. Next base: position 21,757 of record NZ_JBHTLT010000019.1, read on the forward strand.
TTGACAGGCAGGTTTTTAAAAGAAATACCGGAAAAAATGAAAGAAACCGTTATGTACGGAATAGGTTTAGCTATTGTAGCGATTGGCATTCAAATGACATTCGACAGCACCCAATTGTTAATCGTCATTATTAGTATTGTGGTAGGTGCTGTCATTGGCGAATGGTTGGATATCGAACATAAAATTAATGCGTTAGGAATGTGGATTGAAAAAAAGATGCCCGCCCAAAAAGAACAGCAAGGAATTGCTCAAGGATTTGTCACTGCAACGCTCATATTTGCAGTAGGGTCGATGGCTATCATTGGAGCGATTGACAGTGGCTTGAGAAATGATCATGATGTGCTGATCATGAAAGGAATTGTTGATGGCTTCACTTCAATCATTCTTAGTTCAACATTGGGAATCGGTGTGCTATTTGCTGCATTTCCTGTTCTGATATATCAAGGACTTATTAGTTTATTAGCTACACAGATTAATAAATTTGTCCCAGATGATCTTATCCAATTATTCATAACGGAAATGACCGCAACCGGCGGTTTAATGATTATCGGAATCGGATTAAATTTGATTGGCTTAACGAAAATTAGGGTGGCTAACCTTATACCGGCTATTTTTGTTGTAGGGATTATCGTTACGATTGTTCATTTATTTTGAAATCTGCTATAGCTTAGCTGCAAAGCACGAGAAATTACACGGCTCATTTCGAATGAAAGATGAAGACGAGTGCTTTGCAAGACAGCTTGCTCCATGAAACCTGCTACATTGACTACACCTTTTATTGAAATATCTCCAATAGGAGGCAAGTCTTTTCCGACAGCTTTACCGGGGTATAGAGGACCGCTTTGGATAAGTAAATCTCCAATTGAATCACTTTTTCCTAAACATGCATCAATTGCAACGATATATGTTGATGGATTGATCGTTAACGTATCGTCTAATCGTTGTTGCAAGTTTAATGCATGCAAAGGATCTTCCAATGTGCCGATAACCGGAAATGGAAACAAAATTGATTCTGATAAAAGAGAACCTGTCAAAGGACCCAACGCATCTCCAGTAGAACGATCCGTCCCAATGCAGAAAAAGGAAATTGCCTCTTTTTCAAAAGGGATATTTTCTAAGAGGTAAGTGCTTAATTTCCATACGGCTCCTAAATCTTTATGATGCATACGAAATTCATAGTCATTTAATAAAGTAGATTGCATGCACAATGCTCCATTCTATTAGTATTGATCCTATAGAGTTGTAATAAGGCATCGCTGTTGTTTTGAACTGATTGCATTTAGACCGGCATAGATGTTGTGGTAGAAAGAAACACTAGTTTGGTTTGATTTCGCCAAAGTTCAAAGGGGATACATTGTTAAGCAGTATACGCTTAAGCCGAAGGATTTATACGACATGAAAGGAGATTGCAAGTGACAACGAAAATTGTGGAAAAGCTGAAGGAAATCGTGTTGAATGAAGATACCGAGAAAATAGAGAAGTTCATTTTCAATAATGAAACATGGATTGAAATCGCTGTCGTCGGAGTACGAATCGTTTTTATTATTTTGCTGTCCATGTTTTTGGTGAAGCTTGGGAAATCAGTTATTCGTAAGGTCTTTAAAATTAAATTCAAAGGGCCGCTACGAAAAGAGGAACGGCGTGAGCGTACACTACTGAAGCTTTTGGAAAATACATTGACGTACGTCATTTACTTTTCAGCCATGCTTTCAATCCTCTCGGAGTTTTCAATAAATGTGCGAGGTTTATTGGCTGGGGCGGGAGTATTAGGGCTTGCGGTTGGCTTCGGTGCCCAAAGCCTTGTAAAAGACGTCATATCCGGTTTTTTCATTTTATTTGAGGACCAATTTTCAGTAGGTGATTACGTCCAAATCGGTACGGCAGAAGGTATAGTAGATGAAATTGGTTTAAGGACAACAAAAATAAAAAGTTCGACCGGCGAGCTGTTCATCCTTCCAAACGGAACAATCGGGCAAGTTGTTAATTTTTCAGTGAAAAACTCCTTGGCAATTGTAGACGTCACGATCCCATTTGAAATAAAATTAGAAGATGCTGAAAAAGCGATCGATGAATTTTTAGAAAAAATGAAAGATGAGGACCCTGATTTAATGGGTGTTCCTAAATTAGTTGGAGCAAGGGATTTTACTGATACAGCGGCAATTGAACGTGTGATAGCAGAAACGAAACCGATGAGGCATTTTGACGTTGCGCGTAAAATTAGTATAGGGTTAAAGCAATATTTAACGGAGAGAGATTTGGCAATTCCGTATCCGACAATTGTGTCCAAATCATTGGATAATAAATGATGGAGAAAGGGAAGATGCATGATGGTGGGGAAAGAATTTCATTTGCATGATATTGTAGAGATGAAAAAACCGCATCCATGCGGATCAAATGCTTGGAAAATCATCCGAATGGGTGCAGATATTCGCATTAAATGTGAAGGCTGCGGCCATAGCGTCATGATTCCAAGAAATGAATTTGCGAAGAAAATGAAAAAAGTCATCGTATCTGCCGAATCGGAACAGTAAATAGACAGATGACCGAACTATTCCTATAATGGAAGAGTTGAAATTGTTATGGATGAAGTACATCGATCGTAATATGATTGGAAAATGGACCTATAATGAAAGGTTGGGAAATAAATGGCGTTAACGGCTGGGATTGTCGGTCTTCCGAACGTAGGGAAATCGACTTTATTTAATGCAATTACGAAAGCAGGAGCGGAAGCGGCAAACTATCCATTTTGTACAATTGACCCGAACGTCGGGATCGTTGAAGTACCGGATGAGCGTTTGCAAAAATTAACTGAATTGGTTGTTCCGAAAAAGACAGTGCCAACTGCGTTCGAATTTACAGATATCGCAGGGATTGTTGAAGGGGCAAGCAAAGGTGAAGGGTTAGGAAATAAATTCTTATCTCATATTCGTGAAGTGGATGCGATTTGCCAAGTTGTCCGTTGCTTCAACGATGACAACATTACGCATGTTTCTGGTAAAGTTGATCCGATTTCAGATATTGAAGTCATCAATTTGGAACTGATTTTGGCAGACATGGAAAGTGTTGAAAAGCGGCTTACTCGCGTTTCGAAAATGGCGAAGCAGAAAGACAAAGATGCAATGGCTGAAGAACCTGTGCTGCTGAAGCTGAAAGAAGCGTTTGAAAATGAAAAGCCGGCACGATCAGTAGAATTGACGCCAGAGGAATACAGCTTGATTAAAGGCATGCATTTATTAACAATTAAACCGATGCTGTATGTCGCAAACGTATCTGAAGACGAAATCGCCAATGCAGATGAAAATGAATATGTGAAAACGGTTCGGGATTTCGCAGTGCAAGACAATGCAGAAGTTATTGTCGTTTGTGCGAAAATCGAAGAAGAAATGGCTGAACTTGATGACGAGGAAAAAGCAATGTTCCTTGAAGAGTTAGGAATTAAAGAATCAGGGTTAGATCAGCTGATTAAAGCAGCATATCAATTATTAGGCCTCGCTACATACTTTACGGCAGGCGTTCAGGAAGTGCGTGCTTGGACATTCCGTAAAGGGATGAAGGCACCTCAATGTGCTGGCATCATCCATACGGATTTCGAACGTGGTTTTATCCGAGCGGAAACTGTTTCTTATGATGCGCTTGTAGAGGCTGGTTCGATGGCAGCAGCTAAAGAGGCGGGGAAAGTGCGTCTGGAAGGTAAAGACTATGTCGTCCAAGATGGAGACGTTATGCTGTTTAGATTTAACGTATAAGGTGAATAGATGTAAGAAGATGCGGTAGGCGATTGTATATTGCCTGCTGCATTTTTCAGTTATACGAGAGTTCGATCAACATTGTTCACTGCAACTGAAGTGAGAAAATAAAAAAGCCATTTGCACGAGGCATGGCTCTTCAAATTCGATTTGGCTTGTACATATATAACTTTGGCGCTTCTGGGTCATCTTTTACCATCCAATCATCCGGAAGCTCCTTCAGCTCTTTGTACATTGCAAAATCACCTGCCGCACCGCCGATTAGAAAGGCAGCTAACCCTAATACTATTCCGTTGTCTAACAACAAACCAACAAGAGCCGGGAAAATACCGGTCGTCCAAAATGGCAGTAGTAAAGCTTTTCGAATCGCTTTATTCGTCATTGGCTTATCCGTCGTAGCGTAGGCGACACCCATTTTTAAGTTCACGCCTACAATCATACTCTTCCACGGAACATTGCCAAATACTCGGAAGCCAAGTAAATGAAAAAGTTCGTGCAGTACGATGAGAAGCAAATAACCTACAATGAATAAAATGACCGATGTAATAGAGAATGAAACACGAAGTTCGCCAGCAATTAAAGATTTGATTACCATAAGAAAGACAAGGCTACCGATTGAAAGATAGATGCTTGTCAATGATACTTTGCGCAAATCGATTTCGATGATTTTATCGGGTTCTCTCTGAATTTCCATGCAACCACCCTTTCGTTGTTATTATACACAATAAAATTGTTGTATGTTGGGAATCACTGTGATAAAATATGATGATGTGAGTAATAGAAATTTACTTACTCCTTGCCCGCAGTTATGTGGGCCAAAGTCCATAAGGAGGTGACTGAAGATGAGAAAGTACGAAATCATGTACATTATCCGTCCAACATTGGAAGATGAAGCTAAAAAAGCATTGATCGAACGTTTCGATGGGATCCTTACTTCTAACGGAGCGGAAATCATCGAGTCGAAAGAGTGGGGCAAGCGCCGTCTTGCATACGAAATCGACGATCTGCGCGAAGGCTATTACCAATTGGTGACAGCTAACGCAAGTGCTGAAGCAATCGATGAATTCAATCGTCTAGCGAACATCAACGAAGATATCATTCGTCATATGGCTGTTCGTCTTGACAACTAATCTATATAGAACGAAAAGATGAGGGAGGTTGCATTCTGATGATTAACCGTGTCGTTTTAGTTGGCCGATTGACAAAAGATCCTGAACTCAAATACACGCAGAGCGGAATTGCCGTTACACGTTTCACATTAGCTGTAAACAGAACATTCTCTAACCAGCAAGGTGAACGTGAAGCGGATTTCATCAACTGTGTGACTTGGAGAAAACAAGCGGAAAACACTGCGAACTTTTTACGTAAAGGAAGTCTTGCAGGCATCGAAGGCCGTATTCAGACGAGCAGTTTCGATGGACAAGACGGCAAGCGTGTCTTCATGACGGAAGTCGTGGCAGACAGTGTACAATTCCTTGAGCCGCGTAGTGCTAATTCCGAAAGATCCGGAGCTGCTTACGGTGCACCGCGGAACGAACAGCCTTATTATCAGAACCAGCAGCCTAACCAACAATATCAACAACCAAGCCAACAAAATTATTCACGTACTGATGAGGATCCATTCTCAGTAGGCAGCGGTCCAATCGAAGTATCGGATGACGATTTGCCGTTCTGAAAGGTCCAATCATACGTAAAAAGTAAGGAGGGGAATCATTATGGCACCACGTCGTGGAGGACGCAGACGTCGTAAAGTTTGCTATTTTACATCAAATAACATTACACATATCGACTATAAAGATACAGATCTACTTAAGAAATTTATTTCTGAACGTGGAAAAATCTTGCCTCGCCGTGTAACTGGTACAAGCGCGAAATATCAACGTAAATTAACGACTGCTATTAAACGTGCGCGTATTATGGCACTTCTTCCGTTCGTTTCGGAAGAAAGATAATGTAAATAACATGTAACCGCCTTGTGATACCGGGTTTCCGGAGAATCAAGGCGGTTTTTTCATTGTAGACGCTGCTGTGTTTTTGGTTAATCGGGGGCAATCATGATACAATTGTAACAACTATTTATTTAAATTCTGTAGTTGCGTTAGACTTCTATAAGTGACGGGATCGAGCCGATATCCTTCATAAGTTAGGAGGGGGAATTTAAATAATGCTTCCGGCGGATGTCATGTATTGAATGAGGTGAAGGAGTAAAATCGTTCACACAACATATAATCTCAAAAAAACTGACGCAATTACGCCGAGGAGTAATTGATGGATAAGGAAATTGTCCATTATCCGGATGGAGGAACTGAAAGATGCAAGACCCTACTAAGAAAATAACCTACGGTGCAATGATGAGTGCGTTGTTCACAATACTGCTTGTAGGTTCTTTTTATTTACCGGTAATTGGTGTACTGATGATGCTTTTCGTCCCGATTCCAATGATCCTATATCGTTTGAAGCATGACCGGACATCGTCAATATTTGTTGTATTGATTGCCATAGTGCTTTCTCTCATTCCGGGTGGGTTGCTCATATTGCCGACAGCAATCATATTTGGCTTCTTAGGATTCATTATCGGTGAACTTATCGTATTGAAAAAAACGAAGCTCTACATTTATATGGCTTCAGGTTTGTTCATGCTCGTGTCTCTGATCCTGTTATATATCGGATCGATATTCCTTTTCAACATAAATCCGATTGATGGATTAATGGCGTCAATGGATTCTGTCCAGCAACGTATGATGGAGATTTTCACTCTATATGGTGAGCTTCCAAAGGACTATGAGGAAGTCATTGAATCGGCATTTCAAACCTATAAGGCTGCTATACCAGCTCTATTCATTACATCTACCTATGTTTTTACATTCATGATCATTATGCCAAGTCTCGAGGTCGTTCGAAGAATGGGATTCGATGTACCGAAATTCCCACCTTTCAGAGAAATGAAGTTGCCTGTAGTAACAATTTTTGTTTATGGATTGCTTATATTATTGCCGTTTATAATGGATATGAAGGTCGAATCAACTATTTATTTGATCTACATTAATGCGACAATCATATTAAGATTACTTTTTTTACTGCAAGGGATTGCGCTCATCCATTACTTCATGCATAAGATGAAATTACCGGGTGTTGTCACGTTCTTTACAACTGTATTGGCGATACTTTTAAATCCCATTACTACTTTGTTAGGGATTGTTGACATAGGAATGAATATTCGTGCATGGATCGGAAAAGACAACTTGAAGTAAGGGGATGAGACAATGAGGTCATTTTTCAGAAAAAGAGCGATTCGCTACCCATTGGCTGTTTTATCTCTCCTTGGAATGATTGCAGCTGTCCTTTTATTTCTATCGAATTTTTGGGCGGGGCTTTTTTTTACAGTTCCATTCATAATGGCTATGGGGATTGCTTGGAAGCTTGAAGATCAGACCTATGTAGAAACAGAAAAACATATTGAATCGTTATCCTACCGCATGAAAAAGGTAGGGGAAGAAGCGTTATTAGAATTGCCGATTGCAATCATATTGGTAAATGAAAAGAATGTGATTGAATGGGCAAACCCATATGCAGTCGGGATTTTTGAAAAAGAAACATTGATTGGGGAAGAGTTGTTTCAGCTTTCCGAAACGTTTCAAGAAATTATAAACAAAGAAGAGGGAGAATTACCGCTTTTGAAAGTTGGTGATTTTTCTTATAAAGTGATTTATAGATCGGAAGAGCGATTGTTCTATCTATTCGATGTAACTGAAAAAGTAGAGATGGAATCACTTTATTATGAAGATCGGACCGTATTAGGCATTTTGCTTATCGACAACTACGATGAAATTGTCCAAACGATGGATGACCAGACAAGAAGCCAAATCAATTCGTTAGTAACGTCTCTCGTTAATGGTTGGGCGAACGAAAATGGCATTTTTGTTAAAAGGGTTGCATCGGACCGATTTTTAGCCGTTCTTAATGAGGCAATCCTTTCGAAATTAGAAGCGTCGAAATTCACCATTTTGGATGATATGCGTGAAAAAACAAATAAGCAAAGCACTGGCTTGACTTTGAGCATCGGGATAGGGACCGGTTCAGAACAGTTAACCGAATTAGGCGAATTGGCTCAGTCGAGTTTGGATCTTGTCTTAGGGCGTGGGGGCGACCAAGTTGCCATTAAACGTCCAGATGGCAAGCTGAAGTTTTTCGGCGGTAAAACGAATCCAGTCGAGAAAAGGACGCGCGTACGAGCACGTGTCATTTCACATGCCTTGCGCGATTTGATTCGCGGCAGCGATAAGGTTTTTGTTATGGGTCATAAGATGCCGGATATGGATGCAATTGGTGCTGCTATCGGCGTTCGTAAAATGGCCCGCATGAACAATGTGGAAGGCTATGTAGTGATTAATCCTGACGAGCTCGATGGAAGCGTTACAAGGCTAATGGATGAAATTAAGTCTGAGCCTGAATTATTTGAGCAATTCATTGATCCGGAAACCGCTATGGGCATGGTGACAGACAAATCGCTTCTTATTATCGTTGATACGCATAAGCCGAGCTTGGTGATTGATGAAAGATTGATCGGCAAAGCCGACAAGATAGTCGTCATCGACCACCATAGGAGAGGCGAGGAGTTTATTAACAATACAGTTTTAGTCTATATGGAACCGTATGCATCTTCGACAGCTGAATTAGTTACCGAACTGATCGAGTATCAGCCGAAGCATAAGAAGCTGACGATGTTAGAGTCGACTGCGTTGCTTGCCGGCATAGTTGTCGATACGAAAAGCTTCACGCTTAGAACGGGGGCAAGGACGTTTGAGGCGGCATCCTATTTGCGAACAAATGGAGCAGATACAGTATTAGTTCAACGGCTCTTGAAAGAGGATATTGAAACGTATATTGCTCGTTCGAAATTAGTGGAGACGGTAGAGTTATCACCTTCCGGCGTGGCAATTGTTAAAGGGGAGAATGACGTCGTATATAACCCAGTTCTAATTGCGCAAACCGCCGATATTTTATTGACAATGCAAGGCGTCATCGCTTCATTCGTCATTGCTCCACGTTTGGATGGCAAAATAGGCATCAGTGCGAGGTCATTAGGTGAATTGAATGTTCAGCTCATTATGGAGGAGTTGAGCGGTGGAGGTCATTTGACGAACGCAGCTTGCCAGTTAGACGTCGATACTGTAGAAGAGGCAGAAGAAAAACTGAAAGCAGTCATAGCAGATAAATTGGAAAGGGGAAATTGAAGATGAAAGTAATCTTTTTGAAGGACGTCAAAGGAAAAGGCAAAAAAGGCGAAGTGAAAGATGTATCTGTAGGATATGCACAAAACTACCTTTTGAAAAATAAATTGGCTGTTGAAGCAACACCAGGTAATTTGAGCCAATTGGAAGGACAGAAAAAACGTGCTGAAAAAGATGCTGCTGAAGAGCTAGCATCTGCGAAAAAACTAAAAGAGCAAATTGATAACATTACGGTTGAGATGAAAGCGAAGTCAGGCGAAGGCGGACGTCTATTTGGATCGATTACGACGAAGCAAATTGCCGATGCATTGGAGAAAAGCGAGAAGATTAAAGTGGACCGCAGAAAAATGGAATTACCGGATGCCATTCGATCTTTAGGCTATACAAATGTGCCAATTAAATTACACCCGGACGTTACAGCAACATTAAAAGTGCATGTGACGGAAGAGTAATGGGAAGCAGGGGCATAAATGGAACAAAGTTTTGATCGGGTTCCGCCGCATAATAACGAAGCGGAACAGTCTGTCATTGGTGCGATCTTTTTAGAGCCGCAAGCTTTGATTACGGCATCGGAAATTCTTTTGCCGGATGATTTCTATAGAACGGCCCACCGTAAGATTTTTGATACGATGCTCATTTTAAGCGATCGGGGACAAGCGATTGACGTTGTCACCGTAACGGAAGAGCTATCCGCCAAGAAAGAGCTTGAAGACGTAGGAGGCATTTCCTATTTGACGGAAATTGCCAATGCAGTGCCGACTGCGGCGAATATTGAATACTACGCTAAAATTGTTGAAGAGAAGTCGCTGCTAAGACGGCTCATTCAGGTGGCAACTTCCATAGTCGAAGATGGCTTTACAAGAGAAGATGAAGTAGAAGCTGTCTTATCCGAAGCGGAAAAAAAGATGATGGAAGTATCCAATCGAAAAAATGCCGGTGACTTCAAGCATATTAAAGACGTGTTGGTCGAAACGTATGACAATATTGAGCTTCTTCATACACGCAAAGGTGAAGTGACAGGAGTTCCGACAGGATTCCGTGATTTGGATAAAATTACTGCGGGTTTTCAACGCAATGATTTGATCATCGTTGCAGCCCGTCCTTCTGTCGGTAAAACGGCATTTGCATTGAATGTAGCACAAAACGTCGCAACGAAGACGGATGAAAATGTTGCGATTTTCAGTTTGGAGATGGGTGCTGAACAGCTTGTCATGCGGATGCTTTGTGCGGAAGGCAATATTGACGCACAAGTATTGCGGACAGGTAATTTGGAAGCTGAGGATTGGCGTAAGCTGACGATGGCGATGGGCAGTCTATCCAACGCTGGCATTTTCATTGATGACTCGCCAGGGATCCGCATTAACGAAATTCGTTCGAAATGCAGACGGCTCCAACAAGAGCACGGCCTTGGAATGATTATGATCGACTATTTGCAGCTCATTATGGGAAGCGGGCGCTCCGGCGAGAACAGGCAACAGGAAGTATCTGAAATCTCCCGTTCCCTTAAAGCGCTTGCCCGTGAACTAAAAGTACCTGTCATCGCACTTTCACAGCTTTCTAGGGGCGTTGAGCAGCGACAAGACAAGCGGCCAATGATGTCGGACTTACGTGAGTCGGGAAGTATTGAGCAAGATGCGGATATCGTTTCCTTCCTATATCGTGAGGACTATTACGATAAGGAAACAGAAAACCAAAATATGATTGAAATTATTATTGCGAAGCAACGTAACGGCCCGACAGGAACTGTAACATTAGCGTTTGCGAAAGAGTATAATAAATTCTTAAATATCGATTGGAGCCAACATCAAGCTCCTGTTCATGCATAAAGTAAAAGGCCTTCTCAACGGAAGTAAGTTATCCGTTCAGAAGGCTTATTATTTTGTTGAAAATTGTTTACTTTATACCAACATATGTAAGTTTTTTAAAATAATTGGTTGCAATACTACAAGTTTATTACAAATAGTTACAAAGCGCCAAGTAGGTATATAGATATGTTAAATTAAAGAGGCGTGAAAAAGCAGAAACATTGATAAACTGCTCTAATGATGTAGAACAGAAGGAGTCTTTAATCATGTCTTTCAACAAGGAAGTAAAAGAAGGAAACAGGAAGAGATGTAACTTCTATAGCACTATAAAAAAAATAGGGGTCGCTTCGGTATTATTTGCCGGTCTTGGCATTAGCTCTGGTTTTTCCGGTGAACAGGAAGGCATCCAAACGATCTATCATATCTATTCAGACGGGCAATATGTTGGTGAATTGGCAAACATTGATGATCTTGAAAAAATAAAAGAAGAGAAGATGAAAGAAGCGGTCTCCGAATATAAGAATCTTCCTCTGACAATCGGTTCGGATTTGTCTGTCGTCGAGGAAAAGGTGTTTTCAGTCGGAACGGATGACAGCCAAGTTCTTGGACAACTTCAAGATATGCTATCCGTGGAGGCGGAAGCAATGGGCATTAACATCGGCGGAGAAAGTGTACTTTACGTTAAAGACAAAGCCGCCTATGATGAAGTGATCAAAGAACTCAAATTGCAAACCGTTTCAGAAGAAGAACTAACTGAATTCGAAGCCCGCAAGCAATCTACTGAATCTTTACCACCTTTGAAAGAAAATGAAACACGTTTAGTCAATATTGAATTCAGTAAAGAACTACAAGCCGAGGAAGGCAAAACAGCGCCAGATGAAGTATTAGGCGTAGAAGATGCGTTGACTTTACTCAATAAAGGAACGCTGGAAGAAAAGAAGTATACAGTGCAGGCTGGGGATGTACTTGGGAAAATCGCCTCTGCACATAATATGAAGACGCAGCAATTGTTGGATTTGAATCCGAACATTACAGAAGACACACTTCTGCAAATCGGCGATGAATTGAATGTAACTGTTTTGGAGCCTTTCGTTGAAGTCGAAGCTCATTATGAAACGAAGAAAATAGAGCCGATTCAATATAAAAAGCTTACCGAGAAAGACGAAACAAAGTTTAAAGGTGAACAACGGGTTAAGCAGGAAGGAACAGACGGCAAAAAAGCAGTCACCCAAATTGTAAGGAAGAAAAACGGGACTGTAATCGGGAAGTCTGTTGCAGAGGAGCATGTCATAGTTGAACCTGTGCATGAAGTGACAGTGGTAGGGACAAAAGTAATTCCATCAAGAGGGACAGGCAACTTCGTCTGGCCTGCAGACGGCGGATATATTTCCAGCCAAATGGGCAAACGTTGGGGCAGAGTACATCAAGGGATCGATATCGCACGCCCGTCATCCCGTTCTATTTTTGCAGCGGATAATGGTGTTGTTACGCAAGTAGGTTATCATGGCACATATGGCAACCGAATTGTCATTACTCATAACAATGGCTATGAAACGTTATATGCCCATCTGTCATCGATTGAAGTGAAAGTAGGACAAACAGTACCGCAAGGGACGAAAATTGGTGTGATGGGGTCTACAGGCCGTTCTACAGGTATGCATTTACATTTTGAAGTGTTGAAACATGGCTCTAATATTGATCCACTAAGTTTATTAAGATAAATAGAAAGGGGACGACAGTGTTGAGGTCGTCCCTTTTCGTATTGTTTTGGCGAAAATTGCCCGGGAAATATTTTATGCTTACGTAATGAAGGGGTTCATTCCGATAGCGGAGAATAGTAATAAGATGCAGTAGAGAAAACCGAGAAACGATAAGGTATCTACTGTATGGGAGGATAACTGTGTAGTGTAGTGGAATGAGGTATGATAGGTATGTGTCAAAGTTATGCATGTATTGAGAGGCATTGTGCGCTTACTCAACTTTTATGAGTTAAGAAAGTCATGTTATGCTTGAACTAATGAGATGATGTGCGATCGTTGGACTTTAGCATAGTTAGAGTAAAGATAGCGAGTTCTATTGACTTTATGTGTTTTTGGATAATATTTTTGTGTAAGCACTGAAGTATCTCACTACACGATGCAGTTTAGATGTTTTTATATCAATTTATGAGTTCAAGAATCGTAGAACCGATTGGATTGGAAGACTTTGTTTTTACCGCTATCAATGCGCGGTGTTAATAAAAATGATAAAGTAAAAAGAAAATGACGAAGCGCCATACGGGCGGGAAAGGGAATTGATCATGATAGATAAAACGATTTTAGTCGTAGATGATGAAAAACCAATTGCTGATATATTAGAGTTTAATTTGAAAAAAGAAGGGTTCACAGTCCATTGTGCATATGATGGCGAAGAGGCTATTAAAAAAGTGGAAGAGGTACAGCCCGATATTATGCTGTTAGATATTATGCTGCCAAAACAGGACGGCATGGAAGTATGCAGGGAAGTGCGTAAAAAATATGATTTTCCGATTATTATGCTTACAGCGAAAGATTCGGAGATCGATAAAGTATTAGGATTGGAATTAGGTGCAGATGACTATGTGACGAAACCGTTTGGTACACGGGAGTTAATTGCACGTGTGAAGGCGAACTTGCGCAGACATTCTAAAACTTTGTCGGATGAACAGGAAGAATCGAACGAAATTACTGTCGGAAGCCTTGTCATTCAACCGGATGCTTATTTAGTCCAAAAGAGGGGCGAGTCGATTGAATTGACTCATCGAGAGTTCGAATTGCTTCATTATTTGGCAAAGCATATTGGACAGGTGATGACGAGAGAGCATCTTCTCCAAACAGTTTGGGGATATGATTATTTCGGCGATGTTCGGACAGTGGACGTTACGATTAGAAGGTTAAGAGAAAAAATTGAAGATACACCGAGCCATCCGACGTGGATTGTAACGAGACGCGGAGTAGGCTATTATTTGCGTGATCCAGAACAGGAGTAAAATTATGCAAAAGGTCGGTTTTTTTAAGTCCATCCATGTGAAATTTGTATTGATTTTCATCATGCTGATTATCGTGGCAGTGCAAATCATTGGGATCTATTTCGCGAGCAAATTAGAGCAGACGCTGAAAACGAATTTTACAAACTCCGTTATTGACCGCATGAACCTTGTAGAGTTTAGTGTGAGGGAAGAGTTATTGAAAGAACGGTCACCGGAAGATCCTACCCCTGAACAAAGTTTGAGGAGTATCCTTTCAGGGTTCAAATCAGATAACAACGACATTAACGAAATTCGAGTCATTAACCCTAAATATCGTATTTTAGCTACGTCCGTTTTAGAAAACCAATCTTTGGTTGGACAACGTTCAATGGATGATATCGTTCGGCGGTCAATTTCATCTGAATCATCCTATGACATGATCAACTATGACCCATCGACTGGAAAACGTGTCATGGTGCAAGTTCATCCGATTATGAACAACTCCGAAGTAATCGGAACACTATATGTGGCAGCGAATATTGAAACAGTCTATAAACAAATCGATGAAATCAATAAAATTCTTGCGGCAGGGGTACTCTTCTCCTTGTCTATTACAATTATTATTGGAATTTTCATCGCCCAGACATTTACAAGGCCGATATCAGATATGAGGCGGCAGGCGCAAGCGATGGCTCAAGGCAACTTTTCAAGGAAAGTGCATGTTTATGGGAACGATGAAATGGGGCAATTGGCGATTGCATTTAATCATTTAACGAATCAGCTGCAAGAATCTCAATCAACTACAGAAGGAGAGCGGCGTAAATTGGCTTCCGTGTTGGAAAACATGACGGACGGTGTCATCTCCACGGACCGAAAAGGGCGTGTCAGCCTTATTAACGATTCGGCGCTCGGCATGCTGCGGGTGACAAGAGATCTTGTATTGAACCGGCCGATTACGAGCATTTTAGGTTTGGAGCAAGAGTATACTTTCGAAGACTTAATACAAGTGAAAGATTCGATTGCACTCGATTTCAGTACGGAAGACGAGCCCTATATTTTAAGAGCTACATTTTCCGTAACTCAAAGGGAGACCGGCTTCGTGAATGGGCTTATCGTCGTGTTGCATGACAATACGGAACAGGAAAAAATTGATATGGAGAGACGGGAATTCGTTTCCAATGTTTCGCATGAGTTGCGCACGCCGCTAACGACGATGCGTAGCTATTTGGATGCATTGGCGGAAGGTGCTTGGAAAAACGAGGATATCGCACCTTCCTTCTTGAATGTAACGCAAAACGAAACCGAGCGAATGATCCGGCTCGTCAACGATTTACTGAAACTATCGAGAATGGACAGCAAAGAGTATGAATTGAATACTGAATGGGTTGAATTTAACCATTTCTTTAATTCCATTATTGAGCGATTTGAGTTTTCAAAATCACAAAATGTCCATTTTAGACGTCTATTGCCACAATCAGATTTGTTTGTGGAAATCGACACGGATAAAATGACGCAAGTAATCGACAATATTATTTCCAATGCGCTGAAGTATTCGCCCGACGGAGGAGATGTCCGTTTTGGTGTAACAACTTCTGGTTCGTTCATTAAAGTGATGATTTCTGATGATGGGTTAGGAATCCCGAAAGCGAATGTCAATCGCATTTTTGATCGATTTTACCGGGCAGACCGTGCAAGATCGCGTGCAATGGGAGGTACGGGATTAGGACTTGCTATTGCGAAAGAAATGATTCTAGCGCATGGTGGGGATATTTGGGCGGAAAGTGAAGAAGGGAAAGGAACGACGATATTCTTCACTTTGCCGTATGAACAACAAGAGGACGGTGAATGGGATTGAAATATATAGAGCCGATCAAATCGATCATTCTACTGTTGCTCGTCATTATGAGCATAACCTTCACCTTCTCCATTTGGACGTATAGCCCTCATCTTGAACCGATTGGAGAATTGCCCACTGTTGACATTTCAATCGGTGAAAGACTGCAAATAAAAGATATTATTAAACCTTACAAACTCACGATTCAATATGAGGATGGTTTAAAAGGGACAACCGATCTTCAGGATATCGAAAAAGTTACCAATGAAATGAGCAGATGGAAAATATCACAACTCACTTTAGTGGATAATGAAATGAATCGGGAAAAATTCAAGTCCTTCTTGGAGCAACCCAATCAATATACATTGTATTTTCATGGGCAAGTGCCGCTTCCTGTATATGATGAAATTTTAACGATTGAAGAAACCGATGTTCCCGAAAAGACCTTTGACTATATCGTTGTAACATGGGATCCAAAGAATATCGGGTTTGATGTGCATTTTATTAACCGGGAAGCAGGAAGTCATTATGAAGGAAAAGTTGTTGCCAAAGAACTGTTACAATCTTATCAGACAATTGTTACGGAAGGACAAGGGTTTCCAGAATACGAACAGCTGCAATTAAATGAACCGGTGTATATTGCTTTGCCATCGGAAGGCATACAAATGAAGAAAAGGACTTTCTATCAGGAAGAGATCAGCCCAACGCGTTTCCGGGATGCATTGTTTAACGATCCATATGCGGTTAGGAGAACTCAAGTAGGCTCCAATATCGAGGAGTTTGGTGATGATCATGCGTTAATGACGGTACACACCGACACAAAAACATTGAATTTTGTCCATCCTGCCGCAGAGAGCAGGGAAATGATAAGTGCAACAGAACTGTTGTTAGGTGTTTTCGATTCAATAAATGAACACGGTGGCTGGACAGACCAATTCAGATATACCTATATGAACCCTTATTCGAGATATGTGAAATTCCAGCTCTTCAGCAACGGTTATCCTGTGTATAGTGATAATTCAGGCTTAACTACTGAAATTACACAGACATTTGGAGAAGGGCGTGTTTTCCATTATATTCGTCCTTACTATACGTTGGACGGCCCGTTTACCGATGAAGACTACACTATGCCTTCCGGTACGGCAGTTGCTCAAATGTTAATGGAATCCGATAAATTGGATTTCAAGATGGTAGAGGAGATTACGGTTGGATATTATATGACGTATGACGCGGAAAGAAGAATTTTCATAATGGAACCGTCTTGGTATTATTTATTTAAAGGAGATTGGATCCGTTTCTCTCCAGAAAGTCTTGGAGGTGATCAAATTGGATTGGAGTAAAACGAAAACAATTTTCATTGTTGTATTTTCCATTTTGAACATCTTCCTTTATTCTTTATATTTGAGCCAGCATACAGAAGCGCAAAATTTGCAAGTTGCAGGCAAAACTTCGGTTGAAGAATTATTAAAGCAGGAGAATATTACATATAATCTCCCGCAGGTAGTCAAAAATAATTTCTCTTACGTCTCTGCCAATTCAGTTTCATTTTCAGCTGAAGATTTGGAATTACTTGAGGGACAAGATATTGAAATCGTTGACAGTACGAAATTGGAATCGACATTTCATATAGATGTCCCGATTCAAAATGCTAAAGGTGAATATATATTTGACGAGTTTAAAACGAAATATGTATGGCAAGGCGCCGAGTATGAGCTTTGGGAAGTTAATGAAGATGAAAAGAAGGCGCTCTTTTTTCAAAAAGCGAATGGTGAACCAATCTTTTATAGCTCAAACGCTATGTTGGTCATTCACTGGGATAATGACTATAAAGTGACTCATTATGAGCAGCGGCTATTGGAAGAGTTCATTAACTTCAACCGTAAAAAGGATTTGATCACACAGGATGAAGTGATCGGTTCATTAGCAACGCGCGGGTATTTAAAGCATGGTTCCGAAATAATTGGTGTCACTTTAGGTTATTCCACATTAGTCCAATTAACGGAAACCCAAGTATTTGCCCCGACTTGGAATATTCGTGTAAAATTAGAAGATGGAGAAATTGAGGATTACTTCATAAACGCAATTGAAGGTAAAGTGATCGATTTCCAGATGGATAGAGGGCAAGAGGAAGAAACGGATGAAGTCGAAGAATAAGGAGTTTTTATAAATGCGCTTTAGTGTTTTGGCGAGCGGGAGTACAGGGAATTCCGTTTATATCGAGACAGAGCAACATGCTTTTTTAGTGGATGCGGGACTTAGTGCAAAGCGGATGGAACAGCAACTTGAAAGCATCGGTCGATCGATGAAGCAAGTGAACGGCATCCTCGTTACACACGAGCATAGTGACCATATAAAAGGGATTGGCGTATTGGCGCGGCGTCACAAAGTACCCATCTATGCGAATGAAAAAACATGGCGAGCAATGGATGGACTCGTCGGAGAAATTCCGATGGAACAGCGATTTCACTTTGATATGGAGGCAACGATGTCATTCGGCACGTTGGACATTCAATCTTTTGCTGTATCACATGACGCAGTGGACCCTATGTTTTATGTATTCCATGAAAATGGCCGCAAGCTATCGATCATTACAGATACAGGTTATGTGAGCGATCGCATGAAAGGTCATATTGCTGGATCGGATGCATTTGTCTTTGAGAGCAACCATGATGTCGGCATGCTGCAAATGGGGCGCTATCCTTGGTCCGTCAAGCGGCGCATCTTAAGCGATGTTGGGCATGTGTCCAATGAAGATGCAGCGGTAGCGATGAGCGAAGTCGTTGCGCAAAAAGAAACGATGATCTACTTATCACATTTAAGTAAGGATAATAATATGAAAGACTTGGCGAGGATGAGTGTTTCGCAAACATTGGAAACATGCGGCATCCGTACAGGCGAATATGTCCATCTGTTTGACACCGACGCAGAAAAGCCGACTGAACTTGTACCTGTCTAAGTAGGAAGAAAAGTAATCGCACCATTGAATGTTAGACAGGCCTAACATTCGGTGGTGTTTTTTGATTGTTGGATAGTGGGAGAATCAGTGGTGCTTGTAGATGTGCATCTTCAAAGAATTGATTTGCGTCAGTATTTATTGTGTTTACTCCAAAAACAGATCAGTTCACGCCAGTATTTATTATATGTGCGCCAGAAAATGAGTAGCTTGCGCCAGTATAGTAACGCTAAAAAGGCATTCCTAAACGTTTTGGACATGTAATGTTTCGCTTGCAATAAGTAACGCTGCACTTATCTACATAAAACCTGTCCTTCATTACAACCTAAAGCAAGATCTTCACAAATCTTTTTCTGGATTATGAATGAAATGACGGCAAATATAATTGAATTACAATTTAAATGGGTAAAGTAAAAGTAACTGTCTACAGAAAGGGAGAGGAAAATGGACGAATACAACAAAGAGCCGCGTCGGGAGGAAGAACCTGTTGTTCCTGAACAAGATTCTGAACAAATTTCAGAACATAATTTTGAACAAAAAAACCTTGAAAATGAACCAAATCATATGAGAGAGAGACCGGTGAAGCGGCGCGGTGGTTTTTTGCCTTCTCTCCTTGGCGCCGTTATTGGAGGATTGCTTGTCTTTTTATTAATGAATGCAATTGCGGGAAATAATGAGGAGACGCCTTTAGTTGATAATGTAAAGAGCAATGAAAATGCGCTGCAAAAAGAGCAGCTGTCTGTCGATATTAATACAGATATTACGGAAATCGTCGGAGAAGTGACGGATGCAGTCGTCGGTATTACGAACTTGCAAACAGTCCGTGATTTTTGGTCGTCCTCTGAAATGACGAGAGAGACAGGCTCAGGTTCAGGAGTCATTTATAAGAAATCGGGAGATAAAGCTTATATCGTTACGAATCATCACGTCGTCGAAAATGCACAAGAGCTTGAGATTACTTTTGATGACGGAACGAAAGTGGATGGGAAATTAATCGGAAGCGATTTGTGGACAGACTTGGCTGTTGTCGAAATTGATGCGAAGCACGTAAAATCTGTCATACAATTTGGCGATTCAGATGCATTGAAAAGAGGAGAAACAGTCATAGCGATCGGAAATCCATTAGGTCTTGGTTTTGCAGGATCCGTAACAGTTGGCGTTGTATCCGGTAAAGACCGTTCCATCCCGATTGATTTCGATAATAATGGCAGTGTAGATTGGCAGGCGGACGTTCTGCAAACTGATGCAGCCATCAACCCAGGAAACTCTGGCGGCGCGCTCATTAATATGGCTGGACAACTTGTTGGCATCAACTCCATGAAAATTTCAGAAGCTACTGTTGAAGGAATCGGTTTGGCAATTCCAATCAATATTGCTATCCCGATTATCGACCATCTTGAAACGACAGGCACAGTAAATCGTCCGACAATGGGTGTCAGCTTGTTGAATCTTCAAGATATCCCAACGCACCAGCAACAAGAAGTATTGCACTTGCCAAAAAATATAACGGGCGGTGTAGTCGTAACGGAAGTTTTCCAAAACACGCCTGCACAAGCAGCGGGAGTGCAACGATACGACGTTATAGTGGAAATGGATGGAGAGAAAATCGAGGATATGGTTAGCCTTCGCAAACATTTATATAATGAAAAAGAAGTTGGTCAAACGATGAAAATGAAAGTTTATCGAAACGGCAAACCGTTGGACATTGAAATGGTACTCAAAGACGGCAATACTTTTTAAAAATAGAGCGTTCATGTTACAATTTTTACACACACTCTACAAAAAATTATCCACATTGGGCAGGGTAGCGGAACATCGGCTCTCCTGCCTGTTTTTTTGCCCTCCAAAAAGCAATGTGGATAAAAAACCTGAATTTGTGCATAACTTTGTGTAAAAAATAAAAATGGAAAGAAGGAGTTAAAATGAAAACATATAGCTGTCAAACCCATATAAATCATGCACTTGACGTTTTCGTCGCAAACTATGAAACATTTCCAATCATGAAAGAGTTAAATGAAGACGAAAAGTTATCCACAAAGTGTAGCTACTGTGAGGAGCTTGCTTTGTATATTGTGGCGAACGAATAATCGGACACAATATGTAGATAAGTATTGTGGATATGTGCATAAGTCCTGTTTATAACTTTTAAAAAGGAGTGGACAACCTGTGAATATTACAATTGTTACAGTAGGCAAACTAAAAGAAAAATATTTAAAAATGGGCATCGATGAATATGCCAAACGATTAGGCGCCTACGCCAAAATCGACCTCGTTGAAGTCCCTGACGAGAAAGCACCCGAATCGTTAAGCGAAGCAGATATGGAAATCGTTAAGAAAAAAGAGGCCGACCGCATCTTGGCGAAAATTAGCCCCGATGCATACGTCATAGCGTTAGCGATTGAAGGAAAGATGAAAACAAGCGAAGAATTGGCTGAAGGAATGGAATCGTTAATGACATACGGCCGAAGCAAAGTCGTTTTTGTTATCGGCGGATCTCTCGGATTACATAAAGACGCACTGAAGCGGGCGGATGAATTGCTGTCGTTCTCAAAAATGACGCTTCCGCATCAGCTGATGAAGTTGGTATTGTTGGAGCAGATTTATCGTGGGTTTCGGATTATGCGGGGGGAACCGTACCACAAATAGAGGCAAAAACTTTTGTAAATAAGGTGGTAATTCATTGTCAGAGGCGGGTATTGAAAATGTATGTTCATTATCCGTTTCTCGATATAGCAAATGGATAAGTATAAAGCTTTTGGATATATTCATTTCAGTAAAATCAAATTCAAGTTCTATATTTTTAATTGTTCTGAATCTTTCTTTTTGTTTGATTGTAATATTATCAAAAGTTAATACTCCATTTCCTTTATTCGTTATAGAGTTATACTCATAACATACAATCCACTCAGCAAGATGACCTTTCCACTGGTTATAGTTAAATTGGAATTCCTTATTGGTTCCTAAGTATTTGAATGTATCCAAAGTGAGGTTACCTTTCTACCATCCGATTAAGTGTTTCTTCAGAATGCGCTTATACGGTTGAGCATAACGATTAATTGCGGTCTTTACAATATCCCTAAACTCAATCGGGATTGTATATGAAAAAGTAAATAAATCGTATAATTCATTTATATCCAGACTAGCTATTTTATCATTCACCCAAAACCCCTCCTACCATTATTATACATTTGTTTTTTAATAATTCATTAATTAAAACATATGGATCTATTAATCAGAAAAAAAGGCCCCATTTAAATTAGACTATCTTTTGAGATCTTGGCAAAACACCTTTATCTATATGGCTTTTCATTTGTCTTCTCTTTTAGTATTATAAATACAATAATTCCTGAGTCATAAATATTTTAAAAAAGAATTATAAATACCCTTTACAAGTATTGGTGATTTGTGGTATAACTATTTTAGACAGAAAAATTAAGTTAAAACTTTATAAAATATTGGGAGGGTTTCTATTATGAATAGAACAATTGCAGAAAGAAGTAGAATAGCGACAAATAATCAAAGAATGTTTCAACGTGATTTATTTTCGGAGGAACAAAAAAGGAATTTAAAATACCTTTCTGAAGTATTCAAGGAAATTGGGTTTATCGTTGACACTGTAGAAATAGATTCAAGAGCAATATTTGCACCAAATGTTAAATTCGTTAACCATGAAAAGAAAGCAGTAAAGCTCAATACCCTATTAAGCATAATGGGATTGAATAACTTTAGGATCACTCCTAGAGGGAAATTAGTAAAATTTGAGACAGTCCTGAAAAAGAATGTTAACAGAGAAGGTAATACAAGAAAACAACACATTAGTAGAATGGCAAAGGTAACACCTTCAGACGTTAAGTTACTAGCAGACCTATTAAGTAGTAAACGTCAACAGATTACTACATATTTAAATGTTACTAGGGAATTAGAAATTTAAGAGATGGAGTGAGTAATATGAAAAAGGTAGCCATTATTGGTGGTGATAATAAAAAAGGATACGAGAACAAGTTAAAGACATTAAATTTTGAGTTAAAATATCATGATGGAAGAATAAAAAGAAAAGGGACCGAAAATTATTTCAGCAACTTATTAAAAGATGTTGAATGTGTTATAGTTATACTATCAGCCGTATCTCATGGTACAATGTATGCAGTTAAAGATGCTGCAGAGAAATTTGGAATTAAAGTGGTTTATCACCGTAGTAAAGGAATTTCTAGTGTTATAAATGCTGTCCACGAGAATGTGGCTTTTTATTAAAAGATGATTAAAAGGAATTTAAAATACCTTATTAGAATACAGTTAATACATTGACGAGGAGTTGTTACTTATATGGATAACATTGAGTTAAGAGCAAATAAAGCAAGTTGGGCAATTGGCGAACGCCTCAGAGGAGAGGTGCAGTCCTATCAATATCATGAAGTAGGGAGTAGAATTTTTACAGCAAAATTCTTGTTAGTAAATAAAAGTCATTCAATAACTATACCAGATGATATATCGTGGGAAAGAATCAGTTCTTCTCACTATAATATAGGAAATCTGATTGATGAGTTATTTTATAAGATCGTGCATAATAATGAGTTTAATCTAGATTTACTAAGTAATTTTTCTCTTTCAAAGATAGGAGACCACGTACTGTATGATTGCCTAATGATTATGGACCGAAGTTCTTTAACAATAGAAGAGTTTCAAGATACAAATTTAACTGGTCAATATTTCTTACATCTCATACAACGACTTATGGAGAATGAAGGAAAAGAGTTGGGAACATCTGTAACACCAGAAGGGTTAAATAAACTTATGATAGAAATATTAAATCCTTCTAATGGTAGTGTGTACGACGGAGCAGCAGGAATTGGAGGATCGTTAATTGAAGCTTATCGTTTCAATAATGATGACATATCAATGTTTGGGCAAGAGATAAATGGATCTAATGTTGCTCTAGCGTACATGAACGCAATTACAAATGGTATAGATTTATCACGATTTCAAATTGCAAAAGGTGATACATTGTTCTCTCCCGCATTTATAGAGAATGATAGTAACTTAATGCAGTTTGATTACATTGGGATGAATCAGCCCTTTGGTTTGAAATTAAACAATATACAAATGATGGATTATGATCCTTATGGTCGTTTTAGCGGTAGAATGGGAAAAATCAGTAGAATGCATGGTGACTTAGCGTTTTTACAACATACAGTTGCATCTTTGAATGAAACAGGAAAAGCCGCTGTAATAGTTCCTGTAGGAGTATTATCAAGAAGCTCTCATGCTGAAAGGGCATTTAGAGAATATATTGTCAACAATGATATTATCGAGGCTATTGTATTATTACCAAATAAACTCTTGTCGTATACTGCGATTCAAACTGTGTTGCTGGTATTAAATAATAAGAAGAAATCAAGTAGAAAGCAGCAAGTTTTATTTATAAATGCTGAAGAACAGTTTACAAGCAAAGGTCGCTCACAACATTATTTAACACAAGAAAATATTGATTCGATTGTTGCTATGTATGAACAATCTTCAACAAACACAGAAGATGTGAAAGTTGCCACCCTAACAGAGATTATAGAAAGTGAATTTAATCTAAATCCAAACCACTATTTTACAAGCCAAACAGTGGAAACCCAATTTGGTGATGTCATTATAAATAAAGCTGTATATGATGAAAAGGTTAAAAATAAGAGGACTTTAAAAGAAATAGCCCAATTATCGCGCGGAGTTAACTTACCATCAAAGAATACAATTAAAGAAGGCCAAAAAGGATATAAGGTTATCCAACTAAAGGATGTAGAAGATGGTAAAATAGACTTAGAAAGTATTGAAGTAATTCCAGTTAATAATGCCGAACGTTATATGGTTGAAAGTGGTGACATTATTATAGCTAGTCGTGGAACGGCTTATAAAGTGGCAATCGTTCCCGACCATTATGAACCTTTAGTACTATCTAATATGTTTATAAGAATTAGAATTATGGATAAGGCATATAAGCCGGAGTACATTAAAATCTTCCTTGAAAGCCCAGTTGGTGTTGCTCTCATTGAGGGCATGAAAAAGGGTGGGACGGTAAAAGCATTAACTACACGGGATATTGAGGATATTGAGTTTCCTGATATTGAAATAGATGAGCAAGAGAAAATAAATCAAACAGTTAATGATGCCGAACAGAAATATATAGATTTGAT
Organism: Sporosarcina contaminans; assembly: GCF_042679045.1. NCBI lineage: Bacteria > Bacillati > Bacillota > Bacilli > Caryophanales > Caryophanaceae > Sporosarcina > Sporosarcina contaminans. Next base: position 46,488 of record NZ_JBHTLT010000019.1, read on the forward strand.
AAAACAAGCAGAGGAAAAATTAAAGCAAGGAAAATTAAGTGCCTATAGTAAAATGGGAATTGAAAATGTAATTGAAATATTAGATTAAAATATTAAGTCAGCTCATGATAGGGCATGGGCTGACCAACTAAATTTATTCATAAAATATTGGTCATGTAAGAGCGATAGGAGGCTATACAAATGGCAAAAAATAATCAAGTAAAAGAAAAAAGTATGGAAGAAACTCTATGGGATTCTGCCAATAAACTACGTGGTTCTGTCGAGCCATCCGAATACAAGCATGTTGTTTTAGGGCTTATCTTTTTAAAATTTGCGAGCGATAAATTTGAAGAACGTAAAGAAGAGCTAATTTCAGAGGGAAAAGAAAAATATGTAGATATAGTTGAATTTTATACCATGAAGAATGTGTTCTACTTGCCTGAACTTTCACGGTGGAGTTACTTAGTAAAGAATGCGAAACAAGAAGATATTGCTTTAAAAATTGATACTGCACTTTTTACTGTAGAGAAAAATAATCCATCACTTAAAGGAGCATTACCAGACAATTATTATTCTCGCTTAAATTTTGATGTGAGTAAGCTAGCATCTCTAATAGATACTATTAATAATATCGACACCCTAAAAGATAAAGAACAAGACATCGTTGGACGTATTTATGAATACTTCCTTAGCAAATTCGCATTAGCAGAGGGTAAAGGTAAAGGAGAGTTCTATACTCCCAAGAGCATTGTAAAACTAATCACTGAATTGCTTGAACCATATAAAGGTAAGATTTATGACCCCGCATGTGGCTCAGGTGGTATGTTTGTACAGTCAGTAAAGTTTATTGAATCACATCAAGGAAATAAAAAAGATATCTCGATTTATGGTCAGGAATATACAAATACAACTTATAAACTTGCGAAAATGAACCTAGCTATAAGAGGGATTTCAGCTAATCTTGGAGAAACAGCTGCTGATACTTTTTTTAATGATCAACACAAGGACTTGAAGGCAGATTTTATAATGGCAAATCCCCCATTTAATCAGAAACAGTGGAGAGGTGAAAATGAGCTGACAGATGACCCGCGTTGGACTGGTTACGAGGTGCCTCCTAGAGGTAATGCAAACTATGCTTGGATTTTAAATATTGTATCTAAACTATCTGAAAATGGTGTAGCTGGATTTTTATTAGCTAATGGTGCATTAAGTGGTAGTGGCGATGAATACAAAATACGTAAGAAATTGATTGAAAATGATTTAGTAGAAGCCATCATAGTATTACCGAGAAATCTCTTTTACACAACTGATATAAGTGTTACTCTTTGGATCCTGAATAAAAATAAGAAAGCTCGTACAATTGAACAAAATGGCAAGTTAAAAAAATATAGAAATCGCACCGATGAAATTCTATTTATGGATTTAAGACAAAAGGGAGTCCCATTTGAGAAAAAATATGTTCAATTTTCTGATGAAGATATAAAAAATATCGCGACAATCTACCATAATTGGCAACAAACTAGTTATGAAAATGATTATAGAAATATTGGAGAACTATGTTATAGTGCAACCTTAAAAGAAGTGAAGAAAAACGACTTCTCACTAGTTCCAAGTAAATATATAGAGTTCATTAACCGAGATGAGAATATTGATTTTGATGAGAAAATGACATCACTACAATCTGAGTTTACTGAATTACTTAAAGCTGAAGGAAAATCTAAAGATGATTTACTTAGCGTTTTTAAGGAGTTAGGTTATGAAATCAAATTATAAGCGGCTAGGAGACTATATAAGGGAAATAAATATTCGTAATGTGGAACTAAAAGAAGTTATTTTGCTTGGAGTTAGTATCCAAAAGGAGTTTATCCCATCAATTGCTAATACTATAGGTACAAATATGAAAACATATAAGTTGGTTAAAAGAGGACAGTTTGCTTATGGTCCAGTAACCTCAAGAAATGGCGATAGGATTTCTATAGCATTATTAGAAGACTATAAAGAGGCAATGATATCACAATCGTATACTTGTTTTGAGGTAATTAATAATAATGAACTTTTACCTGAATATTTAATGATGTGGTTTAAGCGACCAGAATTCGATAGATACGCAAGATATATTTCTCATGGGAGTGTTCGCGAAATATTTAGTTGGGAAGATATGTGTAATGTAGAACTACCTATTCCCTCTATTGAAGAGCAAAGGAAAATAGTAAAAGAATACAATGTAATAGAAAATAGAATAAAGTTGAACAACCAATTTGTTTTAAAGTTAGAGGAAACTGCACAGACCATATACAATCAATGGTTTGTTAACTTTGAATTTCCTGATGAAAATTGTATGCCATATAAATCTAATGGTGGAAAAATGGAGTTTAATGAAACTATAAATAAGGAAATTCCTAAAGGTTGGAAAGTTGGCAGTTTAAAAGATATTTCGCAGTATATAAATAACAAAATCCTCCTTGAAAAGTTAACTACAAAAAACTATATTTCTACAGAAAATATGTTACCAAATCGGGGCGGAGTAGTTGAAAGCCAAAAAATCCCAAACGTGAACAAAGTTAACGAATTTAAGACAGGTAATATCCTAATTTCTAATATTAGACCGTATTTTAAAAAAATATGGATGGCAACATTTAATGGTGGTTGTTCAAATGATGTATTATGCTTAGGGACAAATAATGACATATTTTCTAAATTCCTATACTATACGCTTGAAAGAGATGACTTTTTTGATTATGTTATGGCTGGAAGTAAAGGTACAAAAATGCCTAGAGGGGATAAAGATTGGATTATGAATTATCCATTGATATTGCCCGATGAAAAGGTGTTAAACCATTATAACAAAGTCATTTCTTCTTTTATTACCATACAAGAGAGTAAGAGGAAGGAAAATAATCTATTGGACAATTTTAAAACTGTGCATTTATCAATACTAGCAAGAAAAGCCCAGTGGTAATAAGTCAAGGACCAAAATCGAGTGAATTGGAAATTTAATTGTATTAGTTTCTGATATCCATGTTTTTTAGGTATGGCAAATAAACCTCGC
>NZ_JBHTLT010000020.1:0-131071 GCF_042679045.1 Sporosarcina contaminans
GTGCGCCTGGAACGGAAAGCGACGGTTGTCAGGGGTTCCCCATTTATTCTCCAACCAGAAAGGGACTATCACAGAAAATCAGTTTTCACTGACTTTCTGGACAGCTCCTCTTTTTAATGTTTTGAAGCATCGTAATGAAGCTAAGGTATAAAACTCATAGCTCTCGATCAAGAAAAGCAACTGTCTCAAACATATTCGTCTTGCTTGCTCCTTTAATAAGGATTGTATCGTTTTTTTGAATGATCTTCAGTAATAATGCATGCAGTTTATCGCGGTCGGTAAAATGGAACACGTCACTTGGATGCATACCTTCTTTAATCGCTTGATTTCCAATTTCTTCTGTTCGGAAACCATACGTAATTAACAAATCGACCTTTTGCTTTGCTACATACGATCCGACTTTTTGATATTCTTGTTCCCGCAAGTCTCCTAATTCCCTCATTTGTCCGATAATCGCAATCTTCCTATGAGTAGATAGATTCATAAGTACGTCAATCGCTGCCTTCACACCCTCTGGATGGGAATGCACGGTATCATCGATCAGCTTAATATGATCTTTGCATTCATAAATGGTCAGTCTTCTTGGAGGCTTTTTGAATAACAATCCAGTTTTAATTTCAATAGGAGAAAATCCTAAATGATCGGCTATGGCTATTGCGGACAATGCATTATAAACGTGGTGCTCACCAAAAATTGGGATGAACATTTCGATTTCCTCGTGCTGTAAAGTCATTTTGAAGCTCATGCCACTGTCTGTATACGTAACATCTCTCGCCATATAGTCCGCTTCGTTTTGGATACCGACCGTTATGATTTTGCCTTTAAATTTGTCCGTCTCTAAAAACTTTGAATTGGCATTGTCATTATTTAGGCATAGAACCCCGTTTTGATCCATCCCGTGTATCAACTCTGATTTCGCCTTCGCGACTCCACGAGGATCACCACCGAAATTTCCGACATGTGCCAAGCCGACATTTGTTACAATGCTTATATTTGGCTGGATAATGCGGCAATGTTCGGTAATGACTCCTTTATACGCCATTCCATATTCCAAAACGACAGCTTGATGTGATGAATTAATTTCTGCAGCATGTTTTTTCGTATGCTCTGTCGTATTCCAATAATCCTTTGACTCAAACACTTTCCATTTTTTCGAAAGGATCGATGCTAAAAAAGCTTTCGTTGTTGTTTTCCCTGCACTTCCTGTTATTGCGATGACGGGGATTTCCCTATGATGCTTGGCGCGTTTTCGTTTCACTTCATCAATTTTAGCTTTGATGGCATGTTGGTTTTTGGCAATATACTTTGCGTAGAGAATTGTGTTTTTCACAACATCCAACTCTAAATAAAAAGCTGGGGGGCAGCCCGGACGCCAATTCACTTCGTATATCCATAATTTACGTTCTTCATCCATCCCAACGTCAACGCCTATTTCATCGATCGTCTCCCCGAACTTTTCCATTTGCAATTCATCTAAGTGGTTTGCTAACGACAACGAAAAGAACTCTAATTTCTTTCGAATATTAAATGCTTCCTCCCCGAATTCCTGCTCCAAAAACGGGTCTAAATAATTCGTGTATCCTCCGCTGTTAATATTGGCAATGATTGATCCTTTCGGTGCTACACGTGGATAAATGGTTGTGATTACCCAATTGCCTGTACCATTTTTTTGAACGTGCAAGCGGAAATCGAACACTTGGCCAGAATTTGTTACCGATCGAATGTATGGCTGAACGATAAATGTTTCATTCGATAATTTTTGTTTAATAAAGCCATTCATCTGGTTTTTTGTATACGTCCGATTTAATCCTTCCGCTTTTACAATGAACTTTCCATTTTCCTGGACTATGAAGTAGATGCCTTTTCCTTTTCTGCCGTCGATTGGTTTGAATACGACTTTATCAAATGCAGAAATAAACTTGAAAAAATGTTCCGGATTTTTTACTGATTCAGTTGGAATTAAATAATGGCTAAATTCTCCGGCTTCCTTCAACCGGCGATTCACGCTCCATTTATTTCCAATTGAATGGGTAGTGAATGGGATTTCCTGCTTCAGTTTATCTATAGTTTCCTTTGATTTCGATAGTTTCTCAGGACTACCAGCATTATAAATTACATCTGGAAAAGGCAGGATTTTCGATTTCCAAGCACCTTTCTCATACACTTGTCCGCGAATGGTCCGGTTCACAAAATTCACATCGCCCGGGGAAAAATAATAAAATACGCAGCCTTCAGCAACAGCTACAGCAGCAAAAGCGTATGCTTTAATGACTGTTACTGGATCTTTCCGGTGATGCAACATGCCGATAACTGTCATCATGTATCTCCTTCTCTCTTTTTCCAACTCCTTATAATACATTCAAAAAGCTTGGCAAGTGATAAGGACAACTGTTTATCAATAGGCATGAATGTAAAAACGTTATGATTTTGACTCAACAATCGGCAATGGTCGGATTAGAAGTTCAGGTGATAGCGGGGTGATAGCACAAAAGCAGCAAATATTAACAATAATGCAATGATCGGTCTTACGTAGCGCGAATAGATCGTTCATATGTAAAGTTTGCTGCCCTATCATATCAATTGGCTTTAGAAGCCGTAAACGAGCACAACAATTACTTATCAATTCTTCCAATCGGAAGTACGGTGTCGAACCGCGATTCAAAATGGCGGCAAAGGGAGTATGCTCGCCTGCTGTTTGCAGCATGAAAGGAATTGTGTCCAGCTTTTTTAATGCACATACAAATTGAAATGTACTGTGCAGCTTCGATAAAGTCTCTTGTTCTTCCAATAAAGTGTGCAGTTCCTCACATAGACAGCAATTTTTCATCTTCCCCTTCCACCTTTCAAATAGGATCAATATAAAACTTAATCAAAGCAACAGCCCGATCAGCATTTTCCTTCGCTTCCTCCGCCGTTTTTCCTTCTGCCATGACGTAGCCGTAACGCTGTCCCATAGAAACGGCAGGCAATAAAATTGTTCCAACTGCCGGCTTCACATGGACATCAATTACAGATGGACATTTTTTTGCTTCTTCTACGCCTTCCACTTTCAATAATTCTCCACAATGTTGGACTGTAATAAATGTCGTATGAACCGGCCGAACCCATTTCCACAATACATCCGGTTCATTTCCTAAATATAAGGAGATTGTCTCTTTTACTAAATGAATACCGAATGCGGATTCAATCATTTTATTCATCGCCCCGCCTGCAATTCGAGGATTCATCTCAATTAATTTCCATTGTCCAGAGCAAAAACGCAGTTCCATGTGGCATGCGCCGTTTGTTAAACCGATGTCCTCTACGATCGAGTGAACGGTCTGTCGTAGTTCTTTATAGAAAGATGGATCCATTTCAATAAGGACATCATATGCAGTCACAATAAATGATACATTTCTCTCAATTTCTTGTTTAATGACCGACACGATAATCGGATTCCTTCGTATAACGATCAATTCAACGACATATTGTTCACCTTCAACGTAGTCTTCAAGAATGAGTGGCTGCTTCGGAAATTTTTGTAACATTTTTCGCCATACTTCCACTATTTCAGCTTTATTTTCAATAAAACGAACTCCTTTTGATCCATTTGATAAGGTACTCTTCATTACTTTTGGAAAACGGTCGTTAACAAAAGACTCAAAATCACGAACCTCATTTAATTGTACAAAATCGATTGTAGCTCGATTCCCTCTTAATTTTTCTCGAACGAACAACTTATTTTCCATACAGCGCAAAGCTTGAGTTGAAATGGAACTATTGCAATATTCATTTGACAGCTCAGCTGCAAGAGAAACGTATGGATCTACAAAACTTATTATCGCTCTAATATGGTAACCAGAACTTAGGAGCTCGCTTATTTCTTTTTTAATTGAAGCTTCATCTATCTCTTCCATAAAAATGACTCGATGAATGAATGAAAGCAAATTATTATTATGAAATAAATAGTTGCGTTTTGTAATTGCAATCGATTGTAGCCCCATTTCATAGGCAGCTTTGAACGCTTCACTTGCCGACCCATATTGCGGGGTCTCTATGAATAGAATTGCGTCCACAATTTCACATCCGCTCTATTACCGATCCTTATTTTATTCATATGCTTTAAACGCCTAATTGCATAGGCAATCGGAGGAGCTGCAATATAAAAACACGAAGCCTCTTCACGCTTCGTGTTTTTGTATTAGGTTGAACCGTTTTAACTGGTCAATCAACCCTTCATTAAATAAGATATCGTGCTCATATTTACCAAATAAATCAAAATGAGGATAATCTGGACGCATATCGATCCATTCAGGCTTCAAACCATACTGCTTTCCCCATTCAACTAATTTTGCAAGATCAGCACAGCCCGCTTTCGTAACTGTTCTGCATTCAGGAAATCGTTCATCCAACCAATAATGGGTTAGAAAAGCGACCTCTCCCGAGCGAACAGCCTTTTGCCAAGCACGTAATTCAGTCCGGTCAATGCCGAATGCCATCAGTCCTGCACCCTTCTTATTTCCATATATTTTGCATCCCATATCGGATCGATTTTTTTCAAAGACACTGGACGGAAGCTGTCTTTCTTAACAAGTACATGTTCCGATGTCGCAGTTGCTGCAACTGTTCCATCTTCATGCAATATTTCATAGCCGTAAACAGTGCGCAATTTGCCGTGTGTTTCTATCCATGTACGCACCTTTGCAGTTTGGCCATAAGTCATTGCGGCTTTATATTGGATTGACAAGTCAATGACAGGTGACAAATAGCCTTCAGCTTCCAATCCGGCATATGTAAAACCTAAATCTTTAATTAAACTCGTCCTACCAATTTCCATCCATATTAAGTAATTCGCATGGTAGACGACACCCATTTGATCTGTTTCCGCGTAGCGAATTTCCACTTCTTTTTCACTAACAAACACTGTAATCACCTCTACGTTCCATTATACAAAATAGATCGGTACATTGCTGTTCATGCAACTTGTAACGAAAAGAAAACAACTATTTGTTGTTCGTTCGTATCAATCATGAAGTGAGTTCTAGCATTTTGTTCCTATTTCACTTTTTGTTAAATAATATTTCACACTAACTTCACAAAATAAAAATACCATAATTTGTTTAAAAATCCATGGGTTACATGTACTTCAAATATATAAAAGTAATTTAAGAACCTTTTGTGACAACGGTTCATAACTATTGTTTTCAAAATCAGAAAGGAATATTATATGTTGCACGAGGGAATTTATTTACTTTAAATGTCATTTAAATATCGGGTTATATTATTTCAAAATAATTTAAAGTGATAGATTTACTTCATCCTATATGAAAGAGGGGGTAACCCGTGAAGGCGAAATGGTTATTGGTTTCACTTTTCTTAACGCTTTCTTTACTTTTATCTGGTTGTGAAAATTCGTTGCTCATTTTTGATCCGAAAGGGCCACAAGCGAAAACATTGTCAGATACAATTCTTTTTTCCATCATTACGATGGCCGGAATCCTTTTTGTCGTGTATGTATTGTATACTTTCATGCTCGTTAAATATCGAGCCTCCAAAACTGGTGATGACTATGAACCGCCACATGAAGAAGGTAGTAAATGGCTAGAAATTACGTGGACAGCTATCCCAATCATCATTGTCATTATCTTATCGGTCGTTACTGTTCGATCCACAATGGATGTAGAAAGTGTGCCAGAGGCTTATGCAAATGAAGATCCGCTCGTAATCTATGCATCTTCTTCAAACTTTAAATGGCATTTCAGCTATCCTGAAGAAGGCATTGAAACGGTTAACTATGTAAATATGCCAGTAGACCGGCCGATTGAATTCCGGCTCTATTCCTATGGACCAATTACAAGTTTCTGGATTCCTCAATTGGCTGGCCAAAAATATGCGATGAGCGATATGGTGAACACAATCCATTTGGCAGCTGATACGACAGGATCCTTTGTTGGCAAAAACTCGAACTTCAGCGGTAAAGACTTTGCACATATGGAATTTGAAGCGCAAGTAATGACTGCAAAAGATTATGATGAATGGGTTCAAGATGTAAAAGATACTGCTCCTGCTCTAACTGAAGAAGAGTTCGATCAACTACTCGAACCAAGTGTGTTAGGACGTAAAACGTATTCTTCTACACACTTGACATTCAGACCAGCACCTGAAGGCGAAAATGCTGGCCATCATCACGGAAGTCACAAAGAAATGACAGATGAATCTTCTTCCCACAACATGCATGAAGAAGAGCATAAATAACCCATTACTCGAAAGGAGACAACATCTATGAAATGGGATGAATTTTTCGTCACGGGCGAGCCGATGATCTATGCGGCTATGGTTATGATTGTTGTCGTTTCTGTCGCCATCGTTGCTGGTCTTACCTATTTTAAAAAATGGGGCTATTTATGGCGTGAATGGTTAACGACAGTAGACCATAAAAAAATCGGTGTTATGTATATAATTGCAGCACTTCTAATGTTGTTCCGTGGAGGAGCAGATGCCCTCTTAATGCGTGCACAAACAGCTGTGCCTGAAAATGGACTGCTTGATGGACAACATTACAATGAAATCTTTACGACGCACGGAATTATTATGATTTTATTCATGGCAATGCCTTTCATCATCGGATTGATGAACGTTGTCATTCCACTTCAAATTGGAGCGCGCGATGTCGCATTCCCTCGTTTGAATGCAGTGAGCTTCTGGCTCTTCTTTTTCGGAGCGATGCTGCTCAATTTGTCCTTCGTTATCGGCGGTTCGCCTGATGCTGGATGGACAGCTTACTTCCCACTCGCAAGTACGGATTTCAGCCCAACAGTTGGGAATAACTACTATTCTCTGGCGCTTCAAATTGCAGGGATCGGTACGTTAATGACGGGGATCAACTTCCTTGTGACGATCCTAAAAATGCGTGCTCCAGGGATGACGCTAATGAAAATGCCGATGTTTACGTGGTCCATTTTGATCACAAGCATCATCATCATTTTTGCGTTCCCTGTTTTGACAGTTGCGCTTGCATTGATGATGTTGGACCGTCAATTTGGTACGCAGTTCTTCGCGATGCAAAATGGCGGGATGGATATGCTTTGGGCAAACTTGTTCTGGGTATGGGGCCATCCGGAAGTGTATATCGTTATTTTGCCAGCATTCGGTATTTACAGTGAAATTATTGCGACCTTCGCACGTAAAAACTTGTACGGTTACAAATCGATGGTCATCAGTATGGTTGCCATTTCCATGCTGTCATTCCTTGTATGGGTCCATCATTTCTATACAATGGGCCATGGGGTCATGGTCAACAGCGTTTTCTCGATAACGACAATGGCAATTGCGGTGCCGACCGGTGTGAAGATATTCAACTGGCTCTTCACGTTGCGGCGAGGTAAAATCAGCTTCTCTACCCCAATGCTATACGCATTAGCGTTTATTCCGATCTTTACAATTGGCGGAGTTACCGGGGTTATGTTGGCGATGGCAAGTGCCGACTACCAGTACCACAACACGATGTTCTTAGTCGCTCACTTCCATTATGTATTGATTCCAGGAACGGTGTTTGCGGTTATCGCGGGCTATCATTACTGGTTCCCGAAAGTGTTCGGTTTTAGATTGAATGAAAAATTAGGGAAATGGGCGTTCTGGTTCATTGCCATTTCATTCAACGTAACGTTCTTCCCGCTCTTCATTCTTGGATTGAACGGCATGACGCGCAGAATGTACACATATTCTGCAAGCACTGGATACGGTCCACTCAACATGCTCTCTATGGTTGGCGCGGTCGGACTCACTATCGGGTTTATTTTATTAGTTTACAATATTTACTGGAGCACTCGCTATGCACCACGCGATACGACAGGCGATCCGTGGGATGGACGTTCACTTGAGTGGAGTACACCAAGCCCTGTTCCGGAATATAACTTTGCGAAAACACCTGTCGTAAACAAATTAGATGCTTTTTGGTGGTCTAAAAAGGAAAATACGTCATTGACGGAAGGCGATTACGAGCCGATTCATATGCCGAATAACAACGGTCAACCGTTTATTATGGGCGTTGCATTTTTCTTGTTTGGATTCTTCATGGTATTTAGCTGGTGGGTTCCTGCTATTATTGCAGGTGCTGCCATTCTCTGTACAATGGCCTATCGCACTTTTGAGCAGGATCATGGTCACCACATTTCTGTCGAAGAAATCGAACGGACCGAAAAAGCATTGCGAGGTGAACAATCATGAAAGTAGATCATTCTATGCCACTTGAATATAGTACCGAGGAAAACCGTCTGAAGGTATTAGGCTTCTGGATTTTCTTAGGAGCGGAGATCGTTTTGTTTTCCACATTATTCGCCGTCTATTTCACTCTGGTGAATCGGACGGGAAATGGTCCCGCTGGCAGCCATATTTTTGAATTGACGCCAGTGATGATTGAGACGGTTGTACTACTTACGAGCAGTTTCACGATTGGTCTCGGCATCCATGCAATGCGGATCGGTTCAAAAAAAGCGATGATATCCTTTTTCGGTATTACCCTTCTCTTAGGAGCAGTTTTTTTAGGAGTAGAAATTACAGAATTTGTGACGTACGTTCATGAAGGAGCAACAATGCAGACGAGTGCATTCCTTTCAAGCCTCTTTACATTATTAGGTACACACGGAGCCCATGTCACTTTCGGTTTGCTTTGGGGCGGCGCGATTTTGTATCAGGTGAAAAAACGCGGGTTTACTCCTGAAACAGCAAATAAATCATTCATCTTTTCCTTGTACTGGCACTTCTTGGACGTTGTCTGGATTTTCATTTTCAGCTTCGTCTACTTGAAAGGAATGATGTGATATGAAACAGTTATTTCCCGTCCCGCATGTGATCGGATTCGTTTCATCCCTCCTCCTTTCACTTATTGCATTAGTCGTAGTAAAATTCAATTTGACCTTTGCAGCCGGTATGACGATTTTAGGAATCACAGCTTTATTCCAAGCAGGCTTGCAGCTCTTCCTTTTCATGCATGTCGGAGAAAATGAAGATAAACGATCTTTGCTCACAAATATCGCTTATGCACTATTCGTAGGGCTTGTCACCATTTTTGGTACATTGTTCGCGATGTTGTGGGGATATAATATGATTTGATTGCAAAAGGTACCTAGCCGAATCGGTAGGTACCTTTTCAATTTTTCTTCTGAAAGTAGAGAACGTATTAAAATAACTATTCTCTCAATCATTTATCGGTTTGTTATGTCCTTTTTCTATACTTATTTCATGATAATAATTCTTCTTGGATTGATCCAATACGAATAAATTCATGATAACTCCCAAAGCCAAAAAAGCAAAGGAGCCTATTAAATAGATGAACCGAATTCCATACAGCTCAGACAATACTCCAATTGCAGCTGTAAACACTATAATCAGTAATGCTTCCAATACTCCAAGGACACTTGAAAATCTACCCATTATATTTACAGGTACATTATTTTGATAGAAAGTGAAAAAGCCTGTATTTGCAAATGATAGAGCAAATGTCAATATGAAAAAACCTAACGACGCTGTAATAAAACTATGCGAAAATGCAAAAATCAAATAACCAATTGGTGTAAAGAGTGCTCCGAATCCTATAAGAATATTTGTTTTGCAGCGGTTAGCGAAAAAAGCATTTGTGATAGAGCCTATTATAATTCCGATACCGGCAACGCTGACAAGAAACCCATAAGCACTTTCAGATAGAGAGAGCACTTTTGTTGCAAATGAGGCTTCCAAAGAATCTAACCCAGTCATAAATACTGTCATTCCGCTAAATAGGACATAAATCAATGTAATATACGAGTTTGATTTGCTAAAACTAAGAATGTCTTTCCAATCATTTTTGATTAGCCTCAAGCTTACTTTTTCTTTCTTAATCGTATCTTCCTTTAATTCTAAATTCGGAAGCAAATAGATAATGATGGCTGATATACATAATGCTATGGCGTTTAATTGTATGGCTAAATTAGGAGTACCGATAATAAATAACAAACCCGCAATGGAAGGACCGATGATAAATCCGCTTGAATGAATGAAATTTCTAAGTGCGTTAAATCTTTGTCTATTTGTCTTCGGGATGAGCATTGTCATATAAACCATTGACGTAGGTTGGAATATCGAATTCGCAATGTTAATAATAAAAACCCATAAATACATTAAAATAAGTGAATCCATAATGGATAGCAAAATGATAAAGGTTGCTCTGAATAAGTCTAAGAAAATTATTACATTCCTTTTATTTAACCTGTCGATGAAGCTTCCAGACCAAAAATTTGTACATAAAGTAGCGATTGGTATTAAAATATATAGGACGGAAACAGCAAATGGTGAACCCGTCTTCTCTAAAACGATCAGATTAAGCGCGATCAAATAAATCCAAGCCCCTAAATTTGATACTCCAATCCCTAACAGAAGCAATAAGGGGTTTTTCCATTTTAAAAGCATCACGATCACTCCTAAATTCTTTTTTTGGAAACACAAAAAAGGAATCTCACCCCAAGTCAATAGACTTGAGGACGAGACTCCCTAAATTTAGAAGTTCGCGGTGCCACCTCAGTTTGTTCTTGTGTCACCACAAAAACCTTTTCAAGTATGTCTACAAAAACTGTAGATTTATACTCTATCTCATTAACGGGAGAAACCGGCACATCATCAATCTTGTAAAGGCAATATCCCATGTGCAGCTCCGAGGCTTGTTTCTATGTGCTTCTACATCCTCCTTCGCAGCTTACGGAGTTCTCTGTTATGCTTAAGCACATATACTTTTCTCATCATCGCTATTTGATTAAATCGTATATTACCACAGTTCGGTGAAAATAAAAATAGAGAGAATTAATAACCTAACAATGTTCAACCTTCAACGAACTACAGGATTACTATTTTTCAATCCGGCTAAAATCGTTACGATAATGCTGCAAATACTGACAATCATACCTATAATACCAACGACAATTACCCAAACATCAGGAATAAAAAAGCCGACAGGAACAAGTCCTAAAAACAAAATTACTGCAAAGCCTTGATAAATAGCAGAAATGATTTTTACGACCATATGATTAAAAAATGAAAAAATGAATGGGGGTATAAACAACATAATTACCATTCCGATGGATAGCATCAATATAAATGGCTCGTCAAAACTAACCGTATTAGGTCCTGTTGGATTTTTAGCGCCTAAAAGTAACGCAATAATCGCTAAAACCATAGTCAAAAATACGAAAGAAAATCTGATCCGCATGATTAAACCTCCCTTTATTGATCAGTATTTTTATTGTAGTCGGAATATAATATATCATCCATTTCACTCCTAACAGAATGAGCGGAAGTTGTAAAATGTATTAAGCCTTTAGCCTTAGCGAGATGAAGCTGGTAACTTGCAGCAGAAGACGAATGGCGGTAATGCTTTTTCTTACTTCCATATCCCGAAGAAAATTCGAAAAAAAAAGAGCTGCTTTTGCTGCTCTTCTTGTAAGTGGTGTAATTTCTGATAGTTAAACTCTTTCCAATTATTGATCATTAATGACTAACATATTTGAATTATCAAATTCCCAGTTTTCCCAATAAGCTACTTCCCAATAATAACCATCAAGGTCTGTAAAATGACCTCCATAGCCACCCAATCATTTTCCGTAGGTTCTTTTTGAAGAATAGCTCCTGCTTTTTTTGCTCTTTTTAAAATCTTATCAACTTCCTCCGCTGTCTTTGCATTATAAGATAGTGTTATTTCCGGGAAACCATTCGTAACAGCAGGTGGATTTTCCTCGTTTACATCTTTCGATAGTTCCTCTATTGGATACAAGGCAATTCTTGTTCGTTCATTTCTGAAAAAATAATGTATGGATTTGTTTCTGTCCCTCTAATGGAAGTATCAAATCTAAGCTCTTTAAAAAATTAATGAGATTTGACAATATCTTTGTACCTAATGTCATAAGATTTAATCTGTTTATCCATATTCTCCTAAAATATTATTTCTCAATCGATCTACTCTTTTTATCTGTTCTTTCCTTTACGTGCCAACAGAGGATCGTTAGAAAATGAATAAGCAAGTCTTAGGAAAGTTAATGTACAAATAAATCATAGTTGTGTAATAAACAATCTGTTTTTACTTCGCTTATTTTCCAATTTAAGTATTCAGTTCTTAATTGTATAATCATATGTTTCTTTACGAAACGTCTCTTGTTCAAGCGATTAATACGAACAAAATTGCCAATTGTCTACTCCTTTATACAGGCTAAATTTAGCTTTCATAATAATCACTTCGTCCATGCCTTGCCGATTTTCGATTTACAAATTCATTACATCTAACTCTTTTTCTAAAAACTCTTGAAACCACTCAGCACATTGAAATGTAGTTTCCCAATAAGGGTCACCGTCTTCTAAAGCCCAACACGCATATAATGTCGACATACCGACAGCTGCTTTCAATAAACGCTTACAATCCAATTGTAATAATTCGCAAATTTGATTAACTCGCTGGTGCAAAACTGACTTTGGGTCTTGCTTTTCCATAAGATGATTAATCAAATATGAAATTAAGTCAAAATACGGATCCCCTCCGACTCCCTTCGGATCAATTGCAAGCCATCCACGGCTTTCGGAATACAGTATATTCTCATGGTGCAGGTCGCCGTGCAATAAACGATAACCATCAGAAGTGTCCATCAATTCCTTAATGTATTTCGTCGCTGTATAAACAAATTCATTCGGTATTTTTCCCTCCGACTCTTTGTAATTGTCGATATATCGAGTGAGTGCAGTTGCCCATTCCGTTATCATCGGTATATTGTCATCTATAGGCAAATCTCTACGTAGTTTCATCCACACTGCTGTAAATATTGTTGTTGCCTGTTCGTCGTCGGTTACTTCCGAAAGCATCGTACCCGGATCTATTTTTTCAAGCAGTATCGCCCCATTTTCTTCATCCCATTTCACAATATTTGCGCAGCCAATTCCGTTATAAAGTTGCACAGTTTTCATTTCGTTGCGGCAATCAAAATTAGGAACACCTAACTTCAATATATAAGACACTTGTTGAGCATCTGTTACATTCAATACGTAATTATAAGAAAGATTCGATACAGGAGCTTTTATTGTTAAACCCCAATTGTCGGCAACATGATTTACTCTCTCATTTAACGTTAATAGCCACTTCTCCCCGTCTTTCCCAAAGCAGCTGCATATTTTCTGTTGAAATTCTTTTGGTATGTCCATATTGATTAGCTCCTAAACTTGTCTAATTCTGTTCCCTTGTCAGGGGAATTTGTAGGCATTAATACAACTCTTCACCCCTAAGCTTTATTAAATAGTACGTCAATATCCTCCCACCCATATGCCACTTCTATAAATTTCTCTCCACCAATCGTAATTGTTGTTTGATCAATTACTTTACCGCCAAGTCGCTCGTAAAAAAGCTTCGAACGATTTTGCTCAAGGACCCAAATAGGCATGGAAGTAAATCCGGTTGTTTGTAATTCAGTTGCCACTGCACGAATCAACGCAGTCCCGATTCCCTGCCCTTGTGCTTCTTTCAATAGATAGATTGCGTAAAGTTCCCCTTTATATTTATCGTATTTACCTGTCCTCTCTCTTCCTCCCGTTGCAAAACCGATTATTTTACCATCTTTACGTTCAGCAACATATAAAGGGTTCACCCCGATTCCCCTTTTCCAATTTGCTGTACGCTGTTCGTAAGACAAACCTTCTAGATAGGATGCTGCCACGATCCCTTCATAGGTTGTTCGCCAGCTATCGACATGCACTTTCGCAATACCGTCTGCATCTCGCAGGTCCGCTTTTCGAATGAACATTAAAACGCCCCCTAAAAAAATCCATCGACTGAATAATGAATCAATGAATACAATAAAAATCATATTAATTGATAATGCTGCTATGGAAAGTAATGTGAATGACCTTATCGCTTTTATAGGTTTAACAACTTTTACCCATAAAAAGCCAAGGCGCAATAAATAATAAAATTATAAATGGATGGATTCGCATAAATGCCACCTGCTATTTTTCCATTACGTCTGTTTTTACCATTATTCAAACTCTTCTACGGAAAAATTTTTAAATACACCTAAATAAATGGTTAGTAAATACCATTCGAGAAATAATGCCAAAATCCTTCAATTGGTAAATTTACGTTCTTCCATAATTTTTATCTTATAGATTGCAAAAAGATGTCGCTAACAGTAGCGACATCCATTCAAATATATTATTAACCAATTGCTCTTTTTTCTGTTCTCTTTGCAGGAATAATGGCGAGTACATTTTCGATGCTGAACGTCCGTTTTCCTTTTCGTAAGTAGCAAAATGCACGGAAAGAGGTGTTCCCGATTTGCAGCACTTTAATTGTACGCTTCGTAATTGTCCCGTCATTTGCCATATACACCATAAGCAGCACGTCGCCAAATTTCAAAGCTTTTTCAAGTTCTTTACGCACGAACGTTCCCCTCCTTAATTTTCATTATAGAGAATGCGCGTTCGCTTGTAAAGTTGATTGTTTTTCCATTTAAGTAAACAATTTTCTACTTCTAAATAGTACGACCGTTCCTATTAATAGCATTACACCTGATAACATAAATACCATTTGAACGCCAATTATATCTGACAAAATTCCCATCATGACAGAGCTGATGCCAAAAAGGCCCGTTCCTAAAGTACCTAAAGAGGTATATACAGCAGCCAATTGCTCCTTCGGCACACTTTTTTGTATGATTGTTTCCAAAGGTATGCTCTTTAATTGCCCAAAAAATCCAATGCATAATGATAAAATTAGAGCGATAATAGGGAAACGATTAAAGCTAAACAGCAATGTTACGACGCAACACGCAAGCGAGCCAATGAAGATAGAAGTTCCTACCCTCTTTTGAATAAAAGCAGCGTATTTTATACAATAGACACTTCCAATAATTAACCCGAAAAAGAATGCTCCGTTAATAAACCCCCACCATTTTTCATCTACGTTTAATGCATCGCTTACAAAAACATACAATATAGCGGCAATCCAAACTGTCCCTGCAATTGTTTCAACGGATTCAATCCAGGCGATTTTCCGCAAGACAGGCGTTTGAAATAATTTAATCCAGCCTTCTTTTATTTGCTCCAACTTTCCTGTTTCCTCGTTTTTCTGATGAGTTACATTTTGGAGTAGGCATAATAACATGCTTGATATCATAAATAAGCCAACTACCGCCCATGTTAGTTGAACTGGTCCTAATGCGACTAATAAAAGGCTTCCGGCAAACCACATAATCGTTTGAATCGTTTGCGTAACCGATTCAGATATACCATTCGCTTTCAACAAATGCTCATCCTTTACGTAATGTGGTATTAGCGTCTGTTTGATTGGGTTCGCGCAGCCATCAAGAAAAGCAATCATCCCGATCATTATAAAAAGCAAATAATAATTGGAAACTGTAATGGCATGTAAGGACAAGCAAAGAAAAGTGAGCAATACTGTTTTGCCGATTTGTGAACTTGCCAAGATCCATTTCAGATTCACTTTTCCGATAATTAATGGCGTTAACAAACTTGATAGAAACATAGACGTAGTAATTGTAAATGGAACAAATGAAGATGCAGCTGCCGAACCTGTTAAAGCAAAAATGGTACTAATAACGCTGAGCATATAAAGCACGTCACCAATATTCGCAATCGACTGGCCGGTTACAAGTAAAAAATAGTTTTTATTAAATTTCATATATATCTCCCATTGTTTAAAGCTTACATTACTTATTTTCGGGGGTTTTTAAATTGGACGAAACATCTCTATCATTCTCCTTTACGTAACGGACAAATCGGGGGATGAATTTATCGCAAATTTTGATTGCTACTGTATAGTGAAATTTCTGTTTTACTTGGCGATCGGTTTGCTTTATCTTGTCGTTTCTTGAAATTCAATGTCGACTAACTGTTCAGTTTCCGTTAGATATTTTACGTTAACGATCATACCGAATTCCCTGTTACCTTCTTTTAACCACAGTTTAAACTTTTCAATCGTCATACCATCATGCACCACTTTGCCTATGTGCAAGTAATCAATCACATTTGCGTTCGGATATTTTAATGCCGTTTCTTTAATGGCGATCTGGGACCATTTTGCATAAGAAGGAATTTGTTGTTGTGCAGAAACATTTGGCAACAGAATGCTATGTACTGAATGGGCTGTTGCTGTAATGGCAAATGCAATGAATAATTCTTTCCTCATTAAGCACATCTCCTTTTGAATAGGATGAATCATTCTCCATGAATCATTCTATATTGGAGATGCTTTAAACAAGATTCTTAGTAACTGCAATTTAATTTGCGATTATTACTTTTAGTTATAATGGATTTTTAATTGGTTCCATCTCAATTTCCAATTCTTTTGGTTGATTCGATTTTTATAAATGGCAATCCGTTCTTTCTTCTTTTGGAAGTGAATAGTAGGCTTAACTTCTAAATTTATTAAGTCCTTGATGCCATGGGGTGCTGTTAATACGATACGATCTTGGTCATCCAATTTTACTCCAATAGCGGTAGCTGTTTCAGGAAACTTGGAGATCGCATCGACAGATGATTGATATGGAGGCATATTGCTTTTCACATGCATTCTTGCTTCATTCTTTACCGACCAAGGGACAGTTGGGTTAAGAAAAGATAATTTTTCTTCAAGAAATAGATCTGCAGCTTCGTCTATATTTTTTGGATCAAAATAAATCACATCGATATCTGCAAGGGGCGTTCTTTCTTCGAAATTATGTAATATATCCCATACTATTGATCTAACAAAGCCGGCACAAATCCACCAATCCGGTAAGTGTAAAGATTCAACTAATTTTAAAAGCTCCATCATCCATTTGTCTTCTTTAATAATAGATATGATTTTATTCTCATCTAACACTAGGACTACCTCTTTCCAATTCAGTCTGTCTGTCTCGTTGAAGAAACTAACTCGGTACGATTCAAAGTACTTCTGACGAACGCCGCAAACTTCTCTTCTTCCTCAAAAAATGGATAATGATTGCTATAGTCAAATGAAGTGAATGTAGCATTTGGAAGGCATTCTGCTATTTCAACACCGAATTTATGCGGGCATTGGGCATCGTATGTACCTGCATATATATAAGCCGGTAAGTCAATTTGTTTCAAATCATCCCTGACATCATACGTCTTGCAGTCCACTTTTCTGAAATACGTCAATCGATCCCCGACCGTCTTGCCACTATTTGGTTTCTGAAAAGCCAACTCCATTTTCTCTTCCGAATGAAAAGACATCAAATTCCATTCACGGCCTAAAGCACGCCTTTCCTCCAATGCTACGTCTGGTGTATCGAGTCGATTCATTATTTCAACGATGCGTTCGAAATTCGGATTTTCTCGACAATAAATACTGTCTGGATCTGCACTATATTCAATGCTTGCAGCAGTGCCGCCAGCGATAATTTTCGTTAATGATTCTTTTCGCATCACAGCATATACAAGAGATAGCATGCCTCCTGTCGAATGTCCTGCAAATCCCCATTTCGGCAAATGGAGCGCTTCTCGTATCGCTTCCAAATCTAATACGGACTCTTTCATACTATATTGCTCTTCTGATTGTGCACACTCTGATTTCCCTGCTCCGCGTAAATTGATGAGGTAGACATAATAATAATCCGTAAAAGGATTTGCGAACGCATTTCCACGTTCATCATATTCACTGTATAGATGAGTGACGGCTAACGGCTCGCCTTCCCCTTTTTCAAAAATTTCAAACGTTCCTCTCGCCGTTTCAACGAATCTTTGTGTCCACATGTCAGAGCCCCCATAGTTCGATATTTTCTAACTATAATTAATTATAACTTTCCTATTTATGAAAAGAAATAGAAAAATAACCAAGCATAGTTACCGCTTGTAGTATAAGTATACTGTCATTGATAAGTATTTTGTGTTCACAAACGCAAGGAGATTCTCTGTGCACTTAGCTGCACTTTGTGCTCGCTCCTATACGTGCAGCTGCCATTATCAGAAATGCTGTGATCGGTAAGACGATTAAAGTTCTTAACAAGGTTTCTTCATTTACTTGTTCGATATTCCAAACTGAAACAATATGAAAACTACTAAATATGATTGTAAATAGCAGGCCGCCAATCATTAATGGCTGCAGTTGCTGTTGAGCAGGAATAAAAGTACTCGCACCAATTCCTAAACCGATAAAAATCGATAAATAAGCATAATTCAAGTTACCTATATCCCCGTCAATAAAAGCTTCACCAGTTGTCCATACTAACAAAATAGCAGATCCGTAAACGACTACGAATGAAGCAATCATCCCAATAAGAAAATATTTTAAAATAGGCTTGCTCAATTTGAAGTCCTCCCTCTCTTATGTAAGTATTAATAACTCTTCAATACTATTACGTTTTCTGTTGCGAATAGTAAACAAAAAAAAGAACCCTTTCGAGGTTCTTTTAAAAAAATTCTCGTTCAATATCGATCAACCGTAACACCTAAGACGGCAGTCCTAATATAGGGTGCATCCAAAAATTGTTTTAATTCATTAGGTTGCCCTGTCACAACAACACCTATAATAGGCAAACTTTCAGCTTCCCATTTACCCTTATCTTTCAATGCATTTATCATCTTCTTTGTTGGTTTTTTATACTGTCCACCATTTTCCTCTAACCACTCTAATTGCTGGACAAAAGACGTAGGTCCGCTTGCTTGAGAGAACCCGAACGTATCAAATCCAATAAAACCAGTTGCATCATCGCTGTTCAATTCCTCTTTCGAATATGTATCCACCCAGAACCAGCTTATATGATTCGAAAACATTTTTTCAACCTCTTTAATTGAATAAGAACGATCAAATGAAAAAGCGTATTCAACAACTTTCTTTTCATCAATTTCAAACAGTAAATTCCGTTCGTCAGGAAGATATTCATAATTTATGGTCGGGTGAAAAAACTCTATAACACGCTCTCCTTGATAATATAGAGGGATTCTCTTGTCAGTTATTGTTCCCATACCAAACATATTGAGTGATTTAGTCGAATTTGAACTTCCGAATATCGTAAAGGACTGCTGCCGTTTACCCCAAGGGAAAAGAATTCCATCCATATTTTTAATTTGTTCATTTACCGCTGAAGCACCAAAAGGCGAATAAATATACGACGTTCCTGCGTCCTCGACATTTGCCCCCTTTACATAATGCCATGCATTATCAATTTCAGATTGGCGTTCTAAACGGTATTGCATTATATACGAGCCAGCCATATATACGAATGTGAGAGATAATAGGCTGACCAAAACTGAAATAACAATATTTTTTATGTATGAAGTTCTTTTTGCCTTTTTTACAAGTTTCGAAAAGTCAGGATCATGAAAAGATAATCTTTCTTCTTCCATTTATATTTGCCTCCTAAATTTACTTATAAATTGCTTCCTTGCTCGATATAACGTAGTTTTAACTGAATCTGGTTGCATTCCATACATCTCAGCAATTTCCTGTATGGTCAAACCGGTGCTATATTTTAGTATTAAAAATTCACGATGCTTGCTGCTTACCTTTTGTAAAGTTTCTGTTATCTCTTTGCCAGTTTCTCGCTGCAAAACTTCTTCTTCGGCTGTTATCCCCTTAGATAACTGTTCCATATCAATCGATAAAATATGCTCTTTTCTTCGTTTTTGTTTTCTGCATAAATCGTAGTATTCATTGATCGCTACGCGAAATAGCCAACTTTTAATTGTATTAGGCTGTATCACATCCATATATTTAATAAATTTATAAGCAGTGTTTTGGATAATATCTTCTGCATCTTCCCTAGTGGCACCCATCTTTATTAAATAATTTAGGACAATCTGTAAATACTGGAATAGTTTTTTCTCTAATGTCATTTCATCCATTTTCAACCTCCCTTTTCTATAACGTTTTTGTACGCAAAAAGTGAACAAGATAATAGTAACCTTGAAAAAAGTGCCGTTAGGGGCACTTTTTCAGGGGTATGATAACATTTCTACCGCATCATTAAGCTGTAATTGTCCAATATCCCCTTCTTTTCGCTTCCGGACGGAAACCTTTTGATTTTCAACTTCCTGATCACCAACAATCATCATGTAAGGAACCTTCTGCTTCTCTGATTCCCTAATTTTCAACCCTATCTTTTCCGCACGGTCATCTATTGTTACGCGATATCCCTTTGCAACAAGCTCTTTCTTCACTACTTCGGCATAGGGAACATGCCTATCAGCTATTGGAATGATTCTCACTTGTTCAGGTGCGAGCCATAATGGGAATTCCCCTGCATAATGTTCAACTAAGATTGCAAGAAATCTTTCGACTGAACCGAAAATCGCACGATGGATAATAATTGGCAACTCAAGTTCATTTTGTTCATTAATGTATCGACAATTGAACTTCCCAGGCATTTGAAAGTCCAGTTGAACTGTACCGCATTGCCAGCTTCGTCCTAACGAGTCCAGTATGTGAAAATCAATTTTCGGACCATAAAATGCTCCATCTCCTGTATTAATTCGATAGGCCATTCCTCTTTGTTTCAATACTTTTTCAAGCGATTGTTCTGCTTCATTCCACAAATCGATAGAGCCCATATAATTTTCCGGCCTTGTCGATAATTCGACTTCATAACTAAAACCGAACTTCGAGTAGATCTCGTCGATCAAATCCAATACACGATCCACTTCCCGTTCAATTTGATCTTTTCGAACGAATAGATGTGCATCATCTTGTGTAAATGCCCGAACTCTTAGTAGTCCATTCAATGAACCAGAAAGTTCGTGACGGTGTACCAATCCTAATTCTGCATAGCGAATCGGCAACTCCCTGTAGCTTCTCCGTTTATGGTTGAAGATGAGCATCGCCCCAGGGCAGTTCATCGGTTTCAATGCATATTGCTGTTCGTCCACATCGGAAAAGTACATGTTTTCATGATAGTGATCCCAATGTCCGGATTGCTCCCATAGCTCCTGTTTCATCATAATCGGCGTTTTGATCTCCTCATAACCCGCTTCCTGATGCTTCCGTTTCCAAAATTGCTCCAACTCATTTCGAATAATCATTCCTTTTGGCAAATAAAACGGCATGCCCGGTGATTCCTCTGACGACATGAACAATTCAAGCTCCTCGCCTAATTTACGATGGTTCCTTATTTCAATTTCCTTTTGTACTGACATTGTAATTCCTCCTATTTTATTTATAATTTAAAAAACCGCATTCCTCCCAAATAAAGGGACGAATGCGGTCGTGGTGCCACCCTACTTCCACCATGCTGAAACAATAACTTGTCAAGTAAAACAAGTACCATGGTGCTCAAAGGATAACGGTCTCCCGATCATAGTTTTCTGCCAATGCAGTCCTCTATAATAGCTCAAAGGTGGTAAACCATTTCTTCCACTACGGAACTCTCAGCTATCATCCCGTTCTCTGTAAAGCTTTCAAAATGGTTCGTGTCCTTCTCAGCGCATATTATTCAGTTTTAACCTTTTGTAACAAATAAAAAACCGCATTCCTCCCAAATAAAGGGACGAATGCGGTCGTGGTACCACCCTACTTCCACCATGCTGAAACAATAACTTGTCAAGTAAAACAAGTACCATGGTGCTCAAAGGATAACGGTCTCCCGATCATAGTTTTCTGCCAATGCAGTCCTCTANAGGATTTTCAGCTATGATCCTGTTCTCTGTAAAGCTTACGAAATGATTCATGTCCTTATCAATGCATGTTTATGAATTTTAATTGTATTGAATTATATGTGAATAGTTTATGAATGTCAAGGACAATTTGTTATTTTTGTGCGAGGTGAAGAAAAGCATTGCACGAATGCATCCGTCAATAATACTGAAGTCCTCTGCCGCTCTCAGCAATTGCATGAGCGAGACGAATTGTTGACACTGCCAACTCTGCGTATGTCACTTCACGAGTAGGACTGAAATGATTTTGTTCAGCTTTTATAAGACCCATCGAGCTTGCCATTGCTACATAGCCCGTATTTTCAGTTTGTATTTGATCGGCATCTGAAAAGCCAAGCTTATATATACTGTTGTCTTTTGCTGCCCGCTCTAATCCCAAAACGCGGATCATCCAAACGGAAAGTTCTTCTCTTGTAATCGGAGCATCAGCATCAAATGTTGGGCGATCTGCTTTGATTATACCCATTCCAACCGCACGTTCGATCTCATCATATAGAGGATGTTGAGGGTCAATATTTTCAAAGGTTTGATTCGTGCTTTCCTGGCCGTAATAACTATTGCCGTGATAGAAATACGTAAGTGAATTTAGGATTACTTTCAAAGCTTCTCCTTTTGTAATTGCAGAATCGCCAGTGAAGTTCTTCACATCTTTTACTTCCATCACTTTGGCGTTAATTAAATAATTAAGTTCTTCTTCCGCCCAAGGATGTGTAACAGTTATTGAATCTTTGTTGCTAAACATGTTATTCCATTCCCCTGTAGTTGCATTTATATAACTAAATGGATCATCATTAAAAACCGGCGTATAAATTAAATCATAATGGTTTTCTTGTTCAGCTCTCACATGGTTCATATACGAAAGCTTAACATCAAGTGCCTCTTCCAAAATGGCCTTTGCCTTTTGCTCTGAAATCACTTCCTCACTGGATGGCCAATTATCTATTTCTTGATAATTGACGTATAAACTGTTTAATGAACCATCCACATTGATCCCTACACTAATTTGATCGCCTGCAACAATAATTCCATTCATAATTCTTGGAAAAATAAATTGGTAGGTACCTACCCTTTCGTCATAATAAGGTTCTTCGATCGGCATTGCATAATTGTGCAAATAAGAAGGGGTCCATTCTTTTAAATAGTTTACGGCTTTAGTAAGCGCTTCCTGTTCGGGAATCATTTTATCTATTTTTGGAGCTTCTCCAATATCCCTCAAAATGTAATCCTTCATGTCGTAGTATTGGATGATTTCTCCAGTATTTTTATTAATCTCTATACTAGATCCAGAGCTTCCATTTGCATAGTTATACGTATAATGTACGTTGATGACTGCCTGCCCGTTATAGTTTTCGATCTCCTGTATGGATTCAATTTTTAATTTTAGTTTATCTGAATCAATCGCTAGAAAACGTTCAGCAATTTTCTTCGCATCTTCTACAGTAATGCTCCCTTGTTTTACTGGGAATGGATTTGCTGCAATTGGATCAATTTTTGTATTCTTCGATAATTCTTCTGCATATCCGTTTGTTGTCATCCATTTCCCTGATATCGCTTCAATCCCTGTCAATTTCGCTGTTGGGCGATAGATGAGTTCTACACTCCGGTCTCCAGTTGGGTAATTATAGTTTATTTGATAATTTAAATCTACAGCAAGATTTTCTTTTACCTTTTTTAGTATGACCTCTTTATCTATGATTTTTGTAACGTCACTAAAAGTAACAGATTTTAACTGTGGAGATATTTTGTAAAAATTAACGACTTCACCATTTCCTAAAACAGACACTTCCACTCTTTGATCGGCAATGGGAACTTCATTTTGTGTACGTGTGTAAATAAATGAATAACGAATTGGCTCTGTTAATATTTGTTGCGGATAATACTGTAACGCATCTGTTTCTAATTGATAGTCTTTTCCATCGAGAAATTTCTTTATGAAGTTTTCTGCGATTTTCTTAGCTTCTTCTTTTGAAACTTTTGCTGGGAATAATGCATCTGTTATAGTAGGCGGTTGATAGGAAAAGTATTCAATCTCCAGTTCATTCCCAATAAAGCCTACATTACCGTATACTCGTTTCCCGTTAATTGTCTTACTAAAATATAAATCATGCCGCACCGTTTCATCTTCTGGATAAATATGCGCGCTGCTCACTTGAAAATCATTATTCGTTAAATAATCAAACTGATTTGGGAACATTTTTCGAAACTTCTTGATCAACTCATCTTTTGTAATGACAGCATCAGTCGCAGCAACTTGAATCTTCGCCTTTTCTGGTTGTCCATTCGTAATAGACGAAGCATCGGCAATCGATGAAAACAATCCAAAAGACAAAACAGAAGAGGTTAACATTATACCGACTTTATTCATTTTCATTCAAAAACCTCCTATATTCAAAATTTCATTTTATCTACGAAAGCGATCTTTAGATTGTATGATTGTCCAATGAAGAAAAGACATAGCTTTGACTAAAAAAGCATATTTTTTCTTTAAATAATAATTGAAAAAAGGCGCCCGATTTTACTCGGACGCCTTCTTTGTACTTATTAGTTATTTTTCATTTTATCACGAAGGACCATTTGAAGGATTCCACCGTGACGGTAGTAGTCGATTTCAACTTCGGAGTCGAAACGAGCCAATACGTCGAACTCTTTAACAGAGCCGTCTTTTGAAGTTGCTGTCACTTTCAAGATATCACGAGGTTTTACGCCTTCTGCGATGTTAACGCTAATTTCTTCTTCGCCAGTAAGGCCAAGTGTTTCTGCGCTATCTCCATTCATGAATTGAAGTGGAAGAACACCCATCATGACAAGGTTTGAACGGTGGATACGCTCATAGCTTTCCGCGATGACTGTTTTGATGCCGAGTAGTGAAGTACCTTTTGCAGCCCAGTCACGTGAAGAGCCCATGCCATAATCTTTACCTGCAATGATTGCAAGGCCTGTACCGTCAGCTTGATATTTCATCGCTGCGTCATAGATTGGCATGATTTCTTTTGTCGGCCAGTACGTTGTGAAGCCGCCTTCTGTACCTTTTGCAATTTGGTTACGAATGCGGATATTCGCAAATGTACCGCGCATCATGACTTCATGGTTACCACGGCGTGAACCGTATGAGTTGAAGTAACGTGGTTCTACACCGCGCTCGCGCAAGTATTTACCAGCTGGTGTATCTTTACCGATCGCACCTGCAGGTGAAATATGGTCAGTTGTGATTGAATCACCGAACTTACCGATGACGCGTAGGCCTGACAATGTTTTAATATCGCCCGGTTCTTTCGAAAGTCCTTCGAAGAACGGTGGGTTTTGGATATATGTTGAGTTTTCATCGAAATCGTACAAGGAATCATCCGTTGTTTCGATTGCATTCCATGCTTCGTTTTCAGTGAATACGCGTGCATACTCTTTACGGAACAAGTCAGGTGTAACCGTCGCTTTTACGACTTCCTGCACTTCTTCCGATGTTGGCCAAATATCTTTAAAGTAAACATCTGTGCCGTCTTTCGCTTTGCCGATCGGATCTTTTTCGAAATCAATGTCGACTGTTCCAGCAAGCGCATAAGCTACTACAAGCGGTGGTGAAGCCAAGTAGTTCGCTTTTACGAGTGGGTGGATACGTCCTTCGAAGTTACGGTTACCGGATAGGACAGATGAAACTAACAAGTCGTTTTCTGTAATCGTTTTTTCGATTTCAGGAAGAAGTGGACCGGAGTTTCCGATACATGTCGTACATCCATAACCGACTGTGTTGAATCCGATTTGATCCAGGTATTTAGAGAGACCGGAGTCTTCCAAGTAGCCAGTAACGACTTTTGAACCTGGTGCAAGTGATGTTTTTACATATGCAGGAGGTGTAAGTCCTTTTTCAACAGCTTTTTTCGCAACAAGCCCTGCGCCTAACATAACGTAAGGGTTGGAAGTGTTTGTACAAGACGTAATCGCTGCAATTGCAAGGTCTCCAGTTTTCATGCCTACTGTACGGCCGTCTGCAAACTCGACTGTTCCTTGTTTTTCGAATTCTTTAGGCGTCAATCCGAAACCTTGGTTTCCTTCAGGAGCCACTACGGAATCTCTGAATGAACGCTGTAATTCAGAAAGTGGAATCAAATCTTGTGGACGTTTAGGACCAGATAGATTTGCTTCAATTTTTGTAAGATCGATTTCGATCACTTCTGTATAAGTCGGATCTTCTTTATCTGCAGTGAAGAACATGTCATTTTCTTCAAGATATTTCTTGACAACTTGAATATGCTCTTCATCACGTCCTGTTAGACGCATATAATCAAGTGACTCTTCGTCCACTGGGAAGAATCCACAAGTTGCACCGTATTCAGGAGCCATGTTAGCAATTGTAGCACGGTCTGCAAGCGGCAATTTAGATACGCCAGGTCCAAAGAATTCAACGAATTTACCAACAACGCCATGTGCACGAAGTGTTTGCGTCACTTTAAGCGCAAGGTCTGTCGCAGTTGTTCCGTTTGGAAGTTCTCCTACAAGTTTTACACCGATCACTTCAGGAATTGGGAAGTATGACGGTTGGCCAAGCATGCCCGCTTCAGCTTCGATACCACCTACGCCCCATCCTAAGACGCCGATTCCGTTAATCATTGTTGTATGGGAGTCAGTACCGACAAGTGTGTCCGGGTACGTTTCAAATGTTCCGTCTTCGTTTTCCACTTCATGGACAACGCTTGCAAGGTATTCAAGGTTCACTTGGTGAACAATACCTGTTGCAGGAGGAACAGCACGATAGTTATCGTACGCTTTTTGCGCCCAGCTTAGGAATTGATAACGCTCAGCGTTACGCTCGAATTCAAGCTCCATATTAAGTCTTAACGCTTCAGGCGAGCCATAGCGGTCAACTTGTACGGAGTGGTCGATAACAAGATCGACTGGAATTTCAGGATTGATTTTGTTTGGATCTCCACCCATTTCAGCCATAGCTGAACGAAGGGAAGCAAGGTCAACTACAACTGGAACTCCAGTGAAGTCTTGTAGGATGACGCGCGATGGCTTGAAAGGAACTTCTGCGTCCTTATCTGCATCCTTGCCCCATTTTGCCAAGTTTTCAACGTGTTCATCTTTAATTACATAGCCGTCATGTTGGCGCAAGACGGATTCAAGTAGCACTTTGACTGAGTAAGGCAGTCTTGAAACATTTGCAATGCCGGCTTCTTCGAGAGCTTTTAGACGATAATAATTATACGTCTTACCATTCAACTCGAATGATTGGCGGCTATTGTGCAAGTTGCTTTTTGCCATTGTGATTTCCTCCTTTATCTACTGAAAAGGCCGTAAATAAGCATCTTTTCTCTACTCCATCATATTACAGCAATGTTCATAAGTAAAATACTTATAATTTATAGTCTATCATAAGAAAATCGAATGACTCATTATCTGTTGCGTTTCAGCTTCTTACTCTCCTAAAATCTCTCTAAAATAAGAGGTCATGAAGACGCCATACGGATCAAATTCCTTACGTAACTTTTTGAAAAGATCAATTTTCGGATAAAGCTTGACCATTTCTGTATATGTCAAATTATTCATTTTGCCAAAATGTGGTCTTCCCCCGTAAGATTTCATAATGCGATTTACCCATTTGAAATACGGTCCATTGTCCATTCCTTTGTACATATGAAAAGCGATAAATGCACTTTCTTCCCCTTGTGTAGGGCTCAGTAATGCATCTTCGCCAGCTGTCGTTCGGCATTCAATCGGAAAGTGAACATAAAAAGGATGTGCTTTCAATAATTCATGCATTTCTACTATGCACTCTTGAAACCTTTTTAGAGGAATGGCATATTCAGTCTCTGTAAATTTGACTCGTCTAGGTGAAGGGAAAATCTCGAAATAAAGTCCTTTTTTATCGCTATTCGGAATGGCTGATGCTGCAATTTGGGTCATTTTGCGAGAATAGGCCGGTTTTAATCGGCATAGCTCTGACATTAATTTAAAACCGGCTGTTTCGACAACTCCATTTGAAATAAAATCAATCGCCTTCGACTCTTTGCTTTGTTTTACCAATGGGACATCGTTCATCTCTTTCACTTGGACATTTTCATTTCCAGGAAAGTAAAACCATTCCATATGTCTATTCTTATATAATGACTCATCCCATTCTGCTATAGCCATATTAATGTTAACCTTTCTGCTTGACACGTGCAGGCTATAGAGTGGAACCGTGCGGAAGGTGAGTTTGACAAGAACCCCGAAAAGGCCTAAAGAGACACTTAACGCTTTGGACAAATCATCGTCTGCTCTTCTATGGTGACGCAAAATACCGTTGCCGTCGATATACGTCCATGCAACAACTTGGCTAGACAAAGAACCGAATTTAATCCCTGTTCCATGCGTACCGGTGCTGACAGCGCCTGCCAAAGTTTGCTGTTGAATATCTCCCATGTTTTCAAATCCCATGCCGATCTCTGATAGAATTGGCGCTGCTTCGTATAAATATGTACCTGCCCAAAAAGTAGCTTCCATCGCTTCCCTATCGAAGGAAACCAATCCTCTTAATTTGTCCAGTGATACCGCTTCATCATCAGGACACGCAACTTTGCTAAAAGAATGCCCTGCACCGATTGCTCGAAGGGTCTTCCCCCGAACTCTGCAGCTATCGACCAATTGCTGTATGTCCTCAATCGACTCCGGATAATGAAAATAATCGAGCGATGCTGTAACATTGCGAGACCAATTCGTCCATCTACTACCCTTCTTAACGGTCAAATGAAACATCCTCCTTCTCCCCTGTACGTTTTAAAGGCTTTCACATATTTGTCTCCACGCCTTCCGTGTATTTTTAGAAATCGTTCACAAAGCTCCCCAGCCTTTGCATGGCGGAAAAACACTGTATCTCCAACCGATAGAATACGATCCTTGTCCAATAATGGCGTTTGGACTTCTCCCGGCCCTTCATTTTTTAATAAATACAGGTTGTTTGGCCAAAAAGGTACAGGTGCTTTATCTATGCCGATTGCTCCTGAAGCCGTATAACCTCCGCCATGACAAACAGCGATTCCATCTTCTGGAATTCGAGTGACCCGAAGCGCATAAGACGCAGCAGGTTTAAAAGGCAATTGTTTATACCTTGAGAAAAGCGCAGGAAAATAAAAAGCGGATCCGATCGTCAGCTCTGTCACTTCTTTTGCCTGAACAGTAAAATCTATGCTGCCTGAACCGCCACCGTTAACAAATTGAATAGATGGACACGCTTTTTTTATTTGATTTACTGTATCTCTCCGAAGCTGTCCAATCAATGTCATCGATCGTTTTTTTAGAAATTGAATTAACGGCTGCTGCCATCGTATGACCGGCCTATCCACAACACCGGCGATTTGTGCTTCATAGCCCATGATTCCAATGACTTCCGTATTGGGGAACTCTTTCATTTTCATTAGAAGACTTTTGACATCTTCTACCTGCTTCAGAGAAGAGCGCTGCGTACCGAAATAGATCCATTTGAAATCAGTAGAGACATTCACATCGATACATACTTTCAAAACAATATTATGTTGTAAACCGATTTCATGCAGTAAGCGCCAATGCTCCTCACGGTCGATCATGAATGTTATGTCCGCACCTTGGGCAATATAAGGAATCATTAGCTCAATTGACTCCCTTTCCATTTGCGGATAGCCAAGCAAAATGTGAGTGAATCCTCTTTCAAGCAAAAAAAGAGTCTCTTGGCAATCAAATGTCATCCATCCTGAATGATTGTCCAATCTTTCTGCAATGTATTGAAGCAACTCTACCGACCGGATGGATTTTGTAGCAATTCGAATATCTTTTCCTTTCGACTGGACATTCACCATTTTAATATTCCAGTCCAGAGCTTCGAGATCAATGCAAGCAAATGGCCGAGCCAAATGTGCAAATGCGGTCAATGCTTCATCCAAATGATCACCTCCTTTACTTAAATCAATATTCTATTAAGTATATTCTGAATCTAATGATGAATCAATACTTCGGTTCTTTTAAATAATCTATTGTACTTGTATATCTATTAAGATGAAGGAACTTCTAGTGCTTGAAAAATTATAGTTTTTTAAAGAAGTTGTGTCTTTACACATATATATACTGCAAAATCATTGTGAGTATGGCATGATAATAAATGAGCAACTAAAAGGGAGTGTATATATTGAAAAAGGCATTATTGGTCATTGATTATACGTATGATTTTGTCGCTGAAGATGGTGCTTTAACTTGTGGTCATGCAGGGATTGCTCTTGAGCAGTATATTACAAATCTGACGAAATCA
This sequence comes from Sporosarcina contaminans, assembly GCF_042679045.1. NCBI lineage: Bacteria > Bacillati > Bacillota > Bacilli > Caryophanales > Caryophanaceae > Sporosarcina > Sporosarcina contaminans. The sequence continues at coordinate 29,900 of NZ_JBHTLT010000020.1, forward strand.
TTCTTGGAAAAAGAAGAGCTCGTAATTATGCCTGTTGACGTACATGAGTTAAATGATCCTTTTCATCCAGAGTCAAAACTGTTTCCACCGCATAATATACGGGGGACGTCAGGAAGAGAACTGTACGGTAAACTTAAGAGCTTATATGAAGAATATAAAGAAAAAATTCTTTGGATGGACAAAACACGCTACAGTGCGTTTGCAGGTACCGACTTGGAAATGCAATTAAGAGCGCGCGACATAGCCGAATTGCATTTAGTCGGTGTATGTACGGATATTTGCATATTGCATACCGCTGTTGATGCATACAATCGTGGCTTCGATATTGTTGTCCACGAAAAAGGAGTCGCAAGCTTTGATCCTGCTGGGCATGAATGGGCTCTACGCCATTTCAAAAACACTTTAGGCGCAACTGTTTTACACTAATTTCCCATCTTTTTTCAGTCTTTCTTTTGCTTATTATGTTTGATGTATCGAAATAACGGATATTACAAATACTACAGAGGCAATTATGAAATACTGAAAAGGAGATGAACAAAATGAGTTTTATTTGGTTTTTGATCATTGGAGGCGTAATCGGTTGGCTCGCTGGCCTTATATTAGGTAAAGACATTCCAGGGGGCATCATCGGCAACATTATCGCCGGTATCATCGGTGCATGGGTTGGTGGAATGCTTCTCGGTAACTGGGGACCAAGAGTGTCCGACTTCTATATTTTGCCGGCACTTTTAGGAGCGATTATCCTTGTCTTCATTGTGAGCCTCATTATGAAATCCATGCGTAAAGCGACTTGATTTAACGCTATATTTTAGCGAAAGTCATCGTGTCATTTTCACAAACATCGTATGAATTCGCAAAAAAATCGATATGCAATTCCATATCGGTGTAATTCAATGTAAAAACGTTGGAGCCCCCTTCAAGGGATTCCAACGTTTTTACTGTTCTTGTCCAGTTTCTAGCGCAATCCGATGGTTTTCAAATTCATTGAAAAACCAGAGGACATCTTCTACGTACTTTTCACTTCGATTATAATGGAAAATTGCTTTTTCAATTTCCCCTTCAGCTGCCCCACTTTTGGAAAGATAATTGGCAGCACTGAAAATGGCGTCTTCGATATCATATGGATCGGCAATACCATCCCCATTTGCATCGACTCCGTATCCGCCATATTTCTTTATGATTTCCGGATTGGTTTTGTCTTCTTCTGGGATATTCCCTTTTCCTAATCCATCACAACCAGGATATCCCCAACCAACAAAAGTACAAGGCATAAATTGCATATGACCTTCCGCACCAGCTGGCGATAATAGCGGATCCATCGTAGAGAATCGTGTTTCAATCCGATGGTGGGCTGCTAAAAGCGTCCAAGGTATTCCATATTTTTCGGCTGCGGATTTATAAATGGGAATATATTCTTCTGGAATTTCCATTGCAGTATGTCGTTCCTGTATATCCAATAATGTGCTTGCAGACTTTTTTATAAGTTCTGGATGCTGTATGCCCGTCCAAATTATTGCGGTCAATGTAAAGGTAATGACAGCGATCGGTATCAATAAGACAATCATCAAGAGCTTTGTCTTAACAGATAACCCTTTCTTTTTCTTTTTACTCACTGCACCACCCTTTTCCTTCTATCAATCGTATCCCAAAACAGATTTTTGAGCAGTATCCCGAAAGGATTTATTATAGTTCAATGGAATATATGGTATCTGCTGAACTATAAATTCCAATGGCCATCCCGCCTTCTAAGATTTCGGCAGCTGACGCTTTGTCTTTAGATTGAATATCAAAGATTATTCTTTAATAAGTGCTTTCACATCTTTTATCATTTCCTCATATGGAACGTTTTCTACACCGTTGTAAGTTTTGACCGAGACACCTTCTTTATTGACTAGGCTATAAGTAATGCCGTGTGTGATATCGCCCCCCTCTGGAGATCTTAGGACAGCGGTCTTAAAAGAACCCATAGCCAAATCCTCAATTGTTTTGGGGCTATATCCGGTCAACATTACCCATTTGCTTTGATCGACTGGATCAAAAGTATCCAAATACTCTTGCAGCACTTCTGGTGTATCGTAATCTGGATCTACACTGAAGGAAACAATTTTATAGTCTTCGACGCCTTCCTCTTTTAACATACTTTGAAAGTCAGTCATGTTAGCCATCATCGGCAAACAAACGTCAGGACAATTAGTATAAATAAATTGTGCAAGCCAAACAGTTCCTTTCAAATCGTCAAGAGACACTTTTTCATTTTGTTGATCGGTAAATTCAAAGGGCTCGATCTTATACTTGTGGTCTGCTTTGAATCCTCCAAATGAACATGCTCCCAATACGAGCATGCATGCCATTAAAAAGCCCAAAAAAGTTATTTTTCGCATATGCAAACTCCTCCACTTTTCAATACTTACTTTATCATAGTGGATGGGAGTTTATCAAACAACCGGGGGTTACTCCCAAACTTGTCCAAAATTTGTCGAAAGATTGAACTTCACTTCACATTCATTCCTTTTTTAAAGAAACGAGGGCGCTATGGATCGCTTCTAATTTAGACTCAATTCGGTGCAATAGATAAAATGAGACGAAAATCGGAAAGCCGATTTGCTGAATCAGTTCTAACCATTGTTCCATTTAGAACGCCTCCTTCCTAATTATGCAGCGTAAGCAGAAAACCGGTTCCCAGTGTAAAACTGTAGAACCGGTAGTTTGTTTATGCTCTTATAAGCTCGGTTACATTTCGCTCAATAAGTCGAGCACTTTTCAACGTAGCGAGTGGGGAACCATCCACTTCAAATACATTGGCATCAATAATGAGCTGCATCGCATCTTCGACTTCTTCAGATGTCAAATCTCCTCTTGGATTATCAACAGACAATGTCGTCTGCTTTCCGGCAGCAGTGTTAAAATGTAATTGTAAAGTTTTCGCCATTTGTCATACCTCCTTAATTCATAATTTCTGCTGTTTCTACTTTTTCCGCGCCAATGAAAGACATTTCAGAAAGATTCGCTAACTGTGAAAGAGCGTTGTATAAATCGTCCGCAGTTGCATCTTCCGCGATATTGCGATAAGATTTCGATTTCCGAATTATTTTCCCCTCTTCTGTCATACCACCATCAAAATACACTTTACCGACCGCCTGCCTAAATTCGATCGTCGCCATTTGCTTTCCCCCCTTTCACTTGTTATATAGAGAACAAATGAAAAAAGGATACATTGTCCGTGTATTTTTTTTAGTTTGCTCTTATAATGAGTAGTAGTATGGAAGAGGTGAAGATATTGCAAGATTGGTTTATATGGTTCATCGTTTTCTGGTGTATTGTCCTAATCGTTTTCTTCGGCATTGGCGGATTTTTTATGTTCCGCAAATTTTTGAAGGTGTTCCCGAAAGATGATGGCAAATCTACACTTGATTGGGAAGAACATTACGTCAACGAGTCCCTTCATCTTTGGAACGAAGAAGCGAAGCTTATGTTAAATGAACTCGTGTCCCCTGTTCCTGAGCTGTTTCGCGATGTAGCTAAACAGAAGATTGCATCCAAAATCGGGCAGATCGCCTTGGAAGATCGGGCGAAAACGATCGGCTTTGACCATATTATTCGCGGATATATATTAGCGACACCGAAGCGCGATCACAAATTCCTAAGGAAAAAGCTGAGCTCTATGGACGTAGATATGACCCCTTATGAGCACTTATTTAATTGATAAAGACCTCCCCTACCGCGGACATGCGGTAGGGGAGGTCTTTTTAATTGAAGTTCCTTTTTATTTTATAATACTTCACTAACATTCCAATCCGCCATGGCAATATCATGGCGAATGCTAATATCCAAAACATCCCCGCCAATTCTCCTACATCAACGGAACTGCTTAAAATGAGCTTTGCAACAAGACGTACGACTAATAAACCCAACAGGATAAATAAGAATGCTTTTGACTTTTTCACATAGAGATGATTATCTTTTTGCTCAAAATTTGTCGTCTTTATTAAAATGATCGAAAAGAGCAACCCCGCTCCGATTGCTTCAAAAATTTGAGGGAGCGCAACACGGAATTCCTCGAATAGAAACATGAGCGCCCCTGTTGACATGAACAGAGGCGGCAAAATAATTCTTTTGGGAGAAATTGGTTTATTGGCAGCTTTAGATCTTACAATGAAAGCCATCGTCCCCATGAATAAAAACAAAACGGTTGAACCGACAATTAAATAGACGGACGGTATTTTTGTAAAGACAAAATCGACTATTTCCTGCAATTTAATCATTGGTCCTCCCCCATTCCGCCAATTCGTCCAACCGTTGCCGTAGCTGATCCATCTGAACAAATCGGGCGAAGCGGGCCATTTCTCTGCCTTGATGAAATAATAGGACGACAGGTGCTGTAAATAAAGATAACTGCCCTGCCATTTCAGGGACTTCGGCAACATTCACCTTATAAAAAGGGAAAGGATAATCATCGGTCAACGCATTCACTTGCGGATAAAGCCCTTCGCATACAGAACAATGATCTGTTTTGACGAACAACAACAGTTGCGGCTCCTGTTCCAACTTTTCATTCCATTCGTTAAACGATCCGATCTCATTCATCGGCGGTTCCTCCACTTCCACGCGCACATCTCTCTATTCATTATGGCTAACACATTATCCAAAGGACAATTAAAAACCTTGGAAATCTCCAAAGATCGGGCTCAGCAAGCTTGTCAAGAACACAATGCCATCAAAAAATAGCAATAAGCCGAATGCAATCATAACATAACCACCAATTTTCATGATGAGGTTACTATTTCTGCGAATCCATCCAAGGCGCGTAATGAAGAATGATAAAACAAAGAATGGAATCGCAAACCCTAATACATACATCATCATATATAGCATGGCAGACCCCGGATTTGCTGCAGACAATCCGATAATCGCTCCTATAATTGGCCCCATGCATGGTTGCCAACCGGCAGAAAATGCAAGACCGATCAATGCAGTTCCCAAATAGCCGGCAGGGCGGTTTTTAAATTGCAAACGGTGTTCTTTCATTAAAAACTTCGGTGTGAATAAGCCGATAACCATTAATCCGAATAATACGATGAAAATTGCACCAACCTGTCTTAGCAAGTCTTTATACTGGACAAAAAAGTTCCCAATAAAAGACGTACTGAAACCTAAAAATACGAATACGACCGAAAATCCTAATAAAAAGAAGATTGTATGCAATATACCGTTGCGGTTCATCCGTTTCGAATCTGAATTCAAGTCCTCAATGGACATGCCCGTAATATAGGATATGAAAGCTGGATACAATGGCAAGACGCACGGCGATATAAAGCTTAAAAAGCCTGCTCCAAAGGCAAGAAATACGTTCACATCAGTCGTCATCATTCTCTCCCCTTCAATTTTCTTCTCCCATCGTAACAAATCCTTGAGTAAATTACGCTCATTTTGACTGTGAACAGTTTATGAACGTTTCAATTGTTACATTTGTAAGCTGTTTGCGCTTCTATCCAACCTTCTATTATGGGCGGTTTTATAGTTCTCTGTCGTTTCTCAACAGTTGAAAATCGATTAACAGCTAAGAGTTTTTCTTCTACAGTGAGTTTAGTCAAAAAACTGCACCTCAATTGTTAGATGGTGTCTAACAATTGGGGTGCAGTTCATGCATGAGCAGTCGGTTTTTTCAAGTTACATGGCATCCTCAATGAGGCCGTTCTGAAGTTGGTACATCATATAGTAGAGACCTTTTTGAGATAAAAGTTGCTGATGCGTCCCACGCTCGACAATCTCTCCTTGATGGAGAACTAATATTAACTCCGCATCCTGAATAGTACTTAGTCGATGGGCGATTGCGATCGTTGTACGCCCTTTCCGCATCTTCTCCAAACTGTTTTGGATTGCGACTTCTGTTTCTGTATCAATGTTCGCAGTCGCTTCATCCAACACTAAAATTTTCGGATTTGTTGCAATCGTACGGGCAAAAGCGACGAGCTGGCGCTGTCCGCTTGAGAAAGTGGCACCACGTTCCGTCACTTTCTGTCCGTATTTTTCCGGCAGTTTTTCAATGAATTCATTTGCTTGGACAAATTCTGCAGCAGCACGAACGTCTTCCCCGCTCATAGACTTATTATGCAATCGGATATTGCTTTCGATATCTCCGTAGAAAAGGAATGGATCTTGTAAAACTAAACCGACCTTTTTTCGGATTTCCGACTTCGGTAAGTCTTTCAACGATATGCCATCAATTAAAATTTCTCCTTTGCTATATTCATAGAAACGCATGAGCAAATTAATAATGGAGCTTTTTCCGCTACCTGTATGGCCGACTAATGCGACTGTCTCGCCGGCATTCGCTGTAAATGAAATATTTTTCAGAACATCATTTTTGCCATCATATGAAAAAGTTACATTGCGGAACTCGATTGTTCCTTCTCCGATTTCCTTCTGTCCTTCTTCATTTTGCTGCGGCTCCATGTCCGGATCATCCATTAGCTTGAATACGCGTGAAGCGGATACTAAAGCTTGCTGGAAAATGGACATTCGCTGCATCACTTCCTGGACTGGATGAAATAAGCGGCCGATCAATGTCGTGAAAGCGTAAATTACGCCGACTTCAACTGCATGATCTATTGAAAGGAAACCAAAATATCCTAAGACGAACACAATGGCAATTGCATAGAGCAAATCTATAAATGGCGACAAGAGAATACTGTCGAATTTAATATTCCGCATACCTGTCCGGTAATGCCCTTCATTAATATCATCGAATTCCTTCGCCAACCGCTCTTCCTGCCTGAAAGCTTGAATCATTCCCATTCCGGACAATGATTCCGCAATTTTGGCATTCAACTGGCTGAGTCGCTCCCGAAGATCTTGATAGAAATCCGCACTATAGTGCCGATAAACAATAATAATGATTAAGAATAACGGCAACAATAACATGGAAACGAATGTCAGTTTCACATCAAGCGAGAAGAGGGCAAAGAACACTCCAATAATGACGAAGATCGCTTGTAAAAAAGTGACCATTACACTGACAAACATCTCTTTTATCGACTCTGTGTCATTTGTAACCCTTGATACGATACTTCCAGCCGGTGTCCGGTCAAAATAGCGCATGCCCAACCCTTGTACTTTCGTAAATACATCAATACGCATTTGCTGAATAATTCTAAGAGCAATATCTTGGAAGCGCAATTGCTGGAAATAAGAAATAACAACAATGAACACTTGTAAACCGATATAAATAAGCGCCAATGTCAGCACTTCATTTTTCGGGAAATGTAAAGGTGTCAAATAATCATCGATGAACGATTGGATAATAAGCGGCCCTACGATGCTTCCCGTAATTGTCAGTGCAAGGAAGAACAATGCGATGGCAATGCTTTTCTTATGGGGAATTGCATAGCGCATCAGTCGTTTGAATACGACCCATTGATCTTTTGCCGTCAATTTAGGCTGTTTCTCCATTTGCATCATTCTTCACCCCCTTGCTCGACAAGTACTTCCAATTGCTGCAAGTCATACATTTCTTTATATCGTCCATTTAAGGCGATCAATTCTTCATGTGTACCCGCTTCTACAATCGTACCCTCATGCATGACGATAATTTTATGCGCATGCTGGATTGCACTTAAACGATGCGATGTTATAATTGTCGTTTCTCCTGTGCGAGTTTGCTTTAATGATTCGAGGATCGCTTCTTCCGTCTTGGCATCCACTGCCGATAGGGAGTCGTCCAAGATGAGCAATTCAGGCTCCATAATTAACGCTCGCGCTATGGAAACGCGTTGTTTTTGGCCGCCTGATAAAGAAACGCCTCGTTCTCCGACAATCGTTTCATACCCTTCCGCGAAGCCGACAATATCGTCATGGATATGGGCTAGTCTTGCTGCCTCATAAATCTCTTCACGATCGAGTTTTGGATTGGTAAACGCAATGTTTTCTGCAATTGTCGTCGAGAAAAGGAAATGATCTTGCGGTACATAACCGATTGATTGGCGCAAGCTTTGCTGCTTGTATTGGTTAATTGGATGTCCTCCATATACAATGCTGCCTTTATATCCTTCGAACTCACGTAATAGCAGCTTTAATATCGCTGTCTTTCCTGAACCGGTCTTCCCTACAATGCCGAGGGTTTCGCCTCTTTTCAGCTCGAAATGTACATTGCGCAATGCTGGCGTTTCGTCATCAGGGAAATAGAACTCCTCAACATCAAAATATAAATCGCCTTCCGGGCGCCCGGCAATTGCTCCCGGAACGTCTTGTATTTCCGGATCGATCGATAACAATTCCGTAATACGGCTATAAGAAGCATTTCCGCGCTCTACGATATTGAACAGGAATCCGAAAGCTAACATTGGCCAAGTGAGCAATCCTAAATATGTACTAAATGCTACCATATCCCCAATCGTCATCTGTTCAGCGATAATAAACTTTGTTCCAAAATAGAATGATAAAATATAGGAAATTGCGAAAATTCCGGATATTGTCGGATCAAATAAAGCATCCACTTTTGCGACCCGCATATTTTTTGCTACGACATCCGTTGAAAGATCCGTAAAATCGTCAATATCTTCTTTTTGCTGTCCAAATGTTTTAATCACTTTAATGCCTGAAATACTTTCTTGTGTCTTGTCGTTCAAATTAGAGAATGCCTCTTGTGCAAAGCGGAAACGTCGGCGTAGCAATCTTCCATAATAACTTGTCAAGAAAATCATAAACGGGAATGGAATGAGTGCAATGAGCGTTAGCTTCCAATTAATTGTGAGCGCCATCGTCAAAATGACAAAGCCGCCAGTTGAAATGGAGTCAACAAGTGTCAAAATCCCCATTCCTGCCGTTTGTTGCACAGCGTTGATGTCATTTGTAGCATGTGCCATCAAATCGCCGACACGTCTTTTTTGATAAAATGACGGTGACATCCTCGTGAAATGATTGAATAGCTTTTCACGCATCGTCCTTGATAAGAGGACTGCCGACCCAAAAATCATGACACGCCAATAGTAACGGGACACATACATCAAAATACCCGCGGCTATCAAAATGGCTAACCATTTCGTAAGTGTCGCGGCTGTAAGCGTTCCATCAGTAATATGGTCGACAATTAGCCCAATAATTTTCGGAGGAAGCAATTGCAATAAGGAAACGAATACAAGCGCTGCAATGCCTAGTCCATATTGTTTCTTCCTTTGTTTGAAAAACCAGCCGAGCTGTAGTAAAACTTTCACATAACTTCCCCCCTATCTTTTTCTCTGTCCTTGAATAGTCTACCAAAAGTCTGAACAATAGAAAAGGTACGATTCTTAAATCATTCGGAAACTGAAATACTTTTCAATTCAGTAAATGGGATGCGATGAACTTCACCTTCCGTTTCACTGATAAAAAGAATATTCTCCACTTGATCGATTTTTCGAATAAATCCCTTTGCCTCCACCGTATCGTTTCCTATCCAGTAATGTACAATCACCGACAAATGCCGCTCTATCGCTGTAGCTATTTCATAATTCCATTCTTCTAACTGCTGCTCATCCGGCTCTGCCTTATTCACTTCATTTTCCTGCTCCTGCTGCAGCTGCCGCAGTTGCTGCACATGTTCTGGCAGCATCATCGCCGTCCATTTTATCCGCCCGCGATCGCGAATCATATGATCGACTTCCTTTCTAATTTTAATTTGTAGAATGATATAGAAAACGAGGTGTTTATATGCCGATCGACACAACCGTCTTCATCCTAACCATCCTATTCGCGCTTATCATCGGCGCTTTCATCCTCCGCTTCATCGTCCGGAGCACGATTGATTCTTCAATGCTTATGAAAAAGGTAGAAGAGGTGGAGGCTGAAATCGCCGAATTAAAAAGCGAATTGTGCGAACGGAAATAAGCTCTTCATTCATGAGAACAAATTATTTATAATGCCCGCCAATCAATTTAGAACGATGGACGGCAGTTCCTGCATCCGTATAGGATACTGCTCGCAAAACAGCGGCAGTGCCGTATTTTCTGCGTAAGCCATCCATCGCCTCTCCCAATTGGCGCTTTCTCCATTTGTCTTCTTCAAATAGGCTGAGCTGCATAGCATATTCATTTTCCAAATTGGATAAGCTAATCGCAATACGCCGCACCGGACGTCCGTCATGGAATTCATTGAACAGCTCCTTGCATAATCGAAAAATAACCATCGTGTCATTTGTTGCTGCATGCAGGGAGCGTGAACGTCCAAAGCCTCCTCCCAACGAATGCTTCGAATAGCCGATGGACAAATGGACCGTCCTTCCTGCTTTGCCTGCCTCTCTTGCTCTCATGGCAACGTCTTCACACATTTCAAGCAGGACAGCGAAAACATCTTCCGGTTTGGTGTAATCTCTATAAAGAATTTGTCCTTTACCATAGCTTACTTGCCCTTCGACAATCGGAGGGATGCCGACATCAGACAAATCAATGCCATGCGCATGGTAATATAATTGATTGCCCATAATGCCAAATTTTTTCTCTAACTGCTCAAGTGACGCATGAAGCTAAGTCACCGACTGAAAAAATGCCCATATTATTAAGCCTGCGTTCCACTTTGCTGCCGATTCCCCACATACGGCTTAACGGGGCAACTGGCCACAATTTTTTCGGCACATCTTCATATGTCCACCGAGCAAAGCCGCTTTTTTTCGCTTCAAGATCAAGCGCCAACTTCGCCATTAGCATATTCGGCCCCATGCCGCATGCCGATCTCAACTGAAACTGTTTAAAAAGCTCTTCCTGCATTCTTCTTGCCGTTTCCTCGGCAGGTCCCCATAATTGCTCAGTACCGCCCAGATCGACAAAGCTTTCATCAATTCTGTTGTCAAGTAGTTGTATATTATTTGTATTCTAAAGAGCGTTTTTCGGATTTTTGAACTCGATTGGGCAGTTGTTGTGCTCCAGAGAACACTACTGAAAGAAAAAGTATTTTAGAACTCATGGAAAATATATAACCTATAGCCGATCTTAGGGACATCGAACACACGGACAATTCTACCGACATTTATAACGGAAGAGCGTTAAGATAGCGTAACTGTCGATAACCGAGAATAAAATTGCAAATTATAAAAGGCTATGGAATTTTTTCATTCCATAGCCTTTTGCCAGCAGGCGATAACCATTAAAGATAAAGGGTTCCGCAGCGTTCAATCCGATTACCCAATGATATTCACTTTCGGTTCATACTCACTTAATACTTCAATCACATATTCAGATGTTATATAGACGTGATGTTCAACATTGGGGACATGTTCGCTTCCCAGCATCGCTATGCCATCATACCATTCAAGGAAATCAGAACTCTCCATTTTGTAAAAACTAGTATAATTGTCTGTCTGGTGTTTATTTTGTGCCTCCCTTACAAGATCTAGTAAGTCTTGTCTATCTCGTTCTGCGACCAAACGCATAGACCATATATATGAACCATTTATATATTGATCATAAATAACTTCATATATTTTTCCTGATAAATTAGAAAATCTTAATGTCAATCCTTTTTGTAAATTCATATCATAGAAATCCATACCATCAATAGTACCTGGGCATAGATCCCATGCATGTAAAACCCTCTTATCTATGAAATTCAACTCCCAACTTTATTATTAATCATAGTACCTTATTTTGTCTTTTCCAAACTCTAAAGTCCATGGTCTTAAAAGGTCGTCAGTACTACGATGTATATTAAAGGTACCAGCGGGAGTTGTTTTTAAATATATTACTTCTCCCTTACTATTCGTTGTTCTAATAGTTGTTCCTCCGCTAATGCTGTTTATGTCCTTTAAAGCATTGTTAAGTCCACCTCTGTTTGAATATATGCTTATACCTGTATTTGTGGTCTTAACAAAAGCCGCTTTTCCTTTGATTCCACCCCATTCTAGCTGTATAGTTTCGATTAACTTAGCATTCATTGCTTCAAAATCTTCGTCTGGTATTAAAACATTCAAATTCTCATTGGTATTCACGGTTTGAGATTGAATTTCGTTTGCCAAAACGGAAGGCGACATAACTAGCAGCATTAATAGACTAAGAATTGTTACAAATGTTTTTCTCATTCTAATCACTCCTTTTCTGTAATATATACACCATACGACATGGAATTTGAATTGTAAATATATTCCACGAAAAGGCATATTGAGAAAATTCATTGGGTAAATAGTCCAGTTACCAAGTGTTTTAACTAAACAATATCTTGAAAACTTGATGCATTAGCATTCTAAGTTGGGATAATTCCTTAAATAAAAGTAATTTTTCAATAATTATTATCATGAAAGATAAACCCAAAAAACACATTCACTCTTCGTTCTTTTTTTATAGAAAAACCGCTCCTCCAATATTTGTAGCTAAAGTTTTGTTATATAGGAATAGACTCAAGAAGTATTTGTAGTTTTTTGTTGATTCAGTATAATTAAATAGGTAGTTACAAGGGCTCAATATAATAACGAGGGGGTGTTAAATATGAGATATATGACAGTTGATAGAGCTAGAGAAGAAATTGACCGACTGCAGCAATATGTTGATTTAGTTGAATCATATGAAGCCGACACCTTAGAAAAATTTATCATCAAAAAGTATGCCCTAACCGGCAACTTGGAAAAAACATTGGATTTGGTTCACAGCTTTGGATTCGGTATGCTTTATGGGGTTTGTCTATCCTCAATTGGGGCATTCTTTGTATCAGGATAAGCTATGGGAAAAACATTAGATTCCGTATTTCAATATGATATGAAGAACAACAACATCGTTGGTATGATTGGCATATGAATGCGTACCGTCGGTAGAGAAGCTGATTGTATCATATTGACTCAAAATATATGCCTCACCATTAACATTAATGGTAATTGTGCCAGACATGACAGTTGCAATTTCAGTTGTATTATGATGATGCTTTTCCGGATGGTAGGTGCTATTAGGCTGTAAATAAGCACGGTACATTTCCGTATCATTATTTGTATTTTGAAAAATCGGCTCAATTGCCCAGTTATTTTCGTCTCCAACAATTCTTAACCCTTCACCGGCCCGCGACAGATTCACATTACTTTCAGTTGAGAAGAATGCCATGAGTGGTATGGATAAGCTTTTTGAGATTTACCATAACATCGCTACTGTTGGATTTGTTTCTCCGCGTTCTATATTTCCTAACGTTAGCTTACTTACACCCGATAATTCCGATAAATCTTCGAGACTTAAACGCTTTTCTTTACGTAGTTTTTTTAGTACAGCCCCAACTTGTAAAACAATTTGTTTTGGATCATCAGTTTCTAAATTCATTTAAAACCACCCTTTGCATTGTCATAGGTAAAATAATTATCAGTGTTTTACGTATTATAGTGGATAAAATAATAATGAACAAACCAAATTATATATTATAATATGCAAAACCGATAGTTGTATCTATTAAAATATGCCTTTCGAAACGATTTTTACTGTAGGGCTACCTGTTACGAATTCGAAATTCCTAACAAATGCCTCTGATTTAACGGCTTATGATTATTAAATTCTTTTTCATAAATACTTTTTCAAAACCCTCTGGTGATTCCTGCTTTATAAGTGGTGTTGGATCAGCCATGGTCTAAATTTCTTTTCGGATTCCTCCCCAAAATTCCCAAGCCATTGCAAAAAAATAGGATGGTGATTTCCATACTTTACATATTTAATACTCCTTGACTATAGAACAGAAGTTCGCATATCATAAAGGAACAAGAAAGGTGGTTTTTATGCATCCTATTCGTGATAGAGGGATTATAAAATGGCAAAGTGCAATGCTATTGCCTGAGCATATAAAAAAGTTAAAGGATTTTTACCAAGAGGTATATAAAGTTCAAAAGCCCATTTTAGATGAACAACAATTATCTGAACTTGATGTCCTTGTACGAGATGCAATGGAATATAATACTCCACTTCACTTTATATTTTTTGAAGATGGCGAGCTCATAAAACTTAAAGGATATATCAGTTTTATCGATATGATTGGTAAACAATATCGTATAAGGGATTTTCACAACATAAACCACTTTATAGCTTTCCACAAAATCATAAAAATCACTAAGGAATAGTTGGGAGGAAATTAATATGGACTACTCACAATTTCCCGCTCGAGACATTGCTATCGTTGATATGAAGAGTTTTTATGCTTCAATTGAGTGTGTCAGAAGAAATTTAAATCCCTTAACCGATTATTTAGCCGTTGCCGGTAATACACAACGTAACGGTTCTGTCATCCTTGCTGCCACCAAGAAGTTTAAGGAAATGGGTATCAAAACAGGGAGTCGTCTGTATGATATCCCTGAAGAATTTCGTAAATATGTAGTTTCCCCAAATATGCAATTATATATCGATGTGTCGGTGAATATTACACGACTGCTTAATCAGTATGTGCCAATTGATGATATATTTGTTTATTCAATTGACGAACAATTTATCGACCTCACTAGTTGCTCCTCTTTATACACCCCTTACGAAGCTATAACTGACATAAAACAAGCCATTTTCAATAGCTTCGGTCTTCCCTCGGCCTGGGGCCTGGGCGACAATCCTTTTTTAGCTAAAGTGGCCTTAGATATATATGCGAAGAAAGAACCCTCTGGTATAGCGGAAATTCGATATTCCGATGTACCGAATAAACTATGGACGATCGAGAATCTGGCTGATGTGTGGGGCATTGGGAATCGAACAAAAGAAAACCTGGCCAGACTGGGAATTAAAAGCTTATATGAAATAGCTCATTACCCTGTCGGAAAATTGGAGAAACGTTTTGGCATCATAGGTCGTGAGTGGTTTTTACATTCTTGGGGTATAGATACTAGCGTCTTTAATGGATTATTCATTCCTTACAACTCTGTTGGCTCTAATATGGGCAAACTCTCCAAAACAAAGGGATATGGTCGCGGTCAAACGCTTTTAAGGGACTATACCATTGTGGAAGCTAAGACAATTCTTTTAGAACTTTGCGAAGAAACCATGCGACAAGTTCGATTACACAAGTTTGTAGGCAAAACGGTATCTATCACTGTAAACTATAGCCGTGATGTAGCCGTTGATGGGTTCAATCGCTCAATGACTGTTCAGGAGCCGTTCAATGAAACCTTGAAGATGTATAATATAGCTTTAACAATTTATCAACGTTTTATTGAAAACTACCCAATCAGGTATATAAGCGTTCGTCTAACAAATCTTTCTAAAGATACAGACACATTTCAAATGTCACTATTTGATCCTAATGGCTTCCGTAAGAAAAAACTAGGTTTTGTCATGGATGCAATTCGAGAAAAGCATGGTTCTGCTTCTCTTGTACGCGCATGCTCTCTCACCTCTGCCGGTACTACTGTGGAAAGATCAAGATTAGTGGGAGGACATCAAGCTAATGAGCATTCATAATACGTTGTATTCGCTATTGATAAATTTTTCATGATACAGTAAACAGCCATTTACATAGGCAAGCGTTAAACAATGCACTTCAACTCAAATGGGTATTGTTTGAAGCTTGCCTAAATAATTATTGTTTATTATCCCCATGTTCCTGCGGCATCTATAAAGCTATTGCTTCCTAAATCACTTTGTTATACTCCTTCCATCCAACGTTTGAATGTTGGTTCCACTATTCTGAAGTTCATCCCATTTCTGTACTTCACATCATCACAGCCTTATTATTTTAAGGCAAACGAAAAGCACTCACCTCAATAGATAAGTGCCTACAATACAACTCCACTGCCCCTTTTGTAGATGAAAAAATAGTGCCATATTAGCAGCTTAACGATTTTCAACTAAGCACCCGTTAGCCATCCATGCAGCAAAAAACGCTGCACCACAGAGGATGAAAATTGTTTCAGAACGGGTATAGATGGCTGGCGAAGAAGGTCGATCAACTATGGTGCTATTGAGCCCATCTGTTAGTCTGACTCCAACGACCACGGTGCAGCACAGACTGTCGCACTCTATACGACTAGCACTCATGAGATATTAGTCTTACTCTGGTTATTGCACCAGCCTGCCTTTATTCTAAGAAGAATTGAGTTGGTTCCTAATTTAACTTTTTACTTAATATATTCATTCTGAAGGCTCAGCATTTTGTTAAAAAAACTTTTTCTGAGTCTCTTTTGTTATGCAATTTTGTAGATATTGATCATTTTTTAATTTTCATGGGAGTTGAAGAAGAAAAGTGAAGCTTATTCAACAATCGTGCCCGACTGTTTGAAGACAAACTTAAACAAATTAGGCATATTATGACTTTATCTTACTTATTTTTTATCGTATCTCTTTTCTCGACCGACGAGCGATAACGTTCGGGAAGCATCTCGTAGTTGATATTTGAATCGTAAAAGACATTATTAACATTGGCCTCCTCCTAAAAAGAACATACGTTTCCTTATAGTATATGCGGAACTTCTGCTCATATACAATGTTTTATATTGGAAATTAGGAGAATGGCGTCCAGTCAATTACATGAAAAAAGGTTATATATTTTTCGGAATCGGACATCATACATCATGTAAGTGAAATTATATTTCATTTAACGATAAAACGAAGGAGTGTTGAACGTGACAGAACGTCAAAACAGGGAAAATCAACGCAATCGGGACAACAACGAGCGCAACAACGAACGCAATAAAGACCAGAACCCGAATAACATCGAGTTTGCGGATGATTTCTTCGAGGACATCCCGAATAGAGACAATAACCGCAACGACAATACGAACCGTAACAGAAACAACCGTAAATAACAAAAAGAACCCGTGTCGCAGAAAAGCGACACGGGTTCTTTTACAAATATTGCCTTACACCATTTTTAAAAGCGCTTCTTCCCCGGTCATCCCCACTTGAATTCCGCACTGCTCCGCTTCGTACGTGACGGACTCCAAAGGCGCTTTCAACAATTGGTCAATCGTTTTGACGCCGACCGCCCGACCTGCAATAATTTTACGATCGGCCAACACATCATTCAATAACCCCACATCTAAAGCACCACACATGATATATCCTTTTTCATTTGATACTGTTAATAAAGTAGTCTTCGGCAAACTTACAGAAACGGCCGTAAACGGATGTCCTTCAATTATAATTGGTGACAATGTAATCAAATCACTCTCCCCCTTTCCATTCTATACATATGCAAAAGCATCAGAATGGGAACGCTTGGCGCCAATTCAATAGCCAACTTCGGTATAATGAACAACAGAAGGACAGGAAAAGGAGGAAGTGATGTTCTGTTGATGCAAAATCAGAAAGAAAAAAATAAAGATCCCGATGTTGAATCCGATGAAAATTTGACGGAAGAGGAATGGAATGAGCTCGTGTTAGAGGCGCAGCGGGAAGCTTTGCAGAAACAGCCCGAAACGGAGGTTAAAAAACACCCGTATCGCTGGATCATTTATCTTATAGCAGTCGTATTGGCAAGCAGCACATTTGCAGGTCTCCTCCAAATATATTCGATTCCCGCGATCGATTTTTTACGTACATCCACCGCTTTGTCAAAGCAGCCAGATATTGCTGCCTATAAGGAAGCCGTCGTCGTCGTTGTAACAGAAGATGGCAAAGGAACCGGATTTGCCATTTCCGACGATGGTTTTATTCTAACGAATCGGCACGTCATCGAAGATAACGAATCCATCACGGTTGTCTTCCCTGAAGCTGGCCGTTTCACGGCATCACTGGTCAATACGTATCCGGCTATAGACCTTGCTGTACTAAAAATTGACGGTGAAAATCTTCCTTATTTGCCTCTGTCAAGGAATGCCGAGCTTGCGAAGGATGAATCCATTACTTTTATCGGCAATCCGTTGAGTTTTAAAGGCATTGCCAATGAAGGAACGATTATCGCGCCGACTCAATTAAAAGATTGGACGGACGAAGTGATCATGATTAAAGCACCCGTTTATAGAGGAAATAGCGGAAGCCCAGTATTAAATAATAATGGCGAAGTGATCGGTGTTATTTTTGCCACTTTAGACGACGAAACATATGGAAAAGTAGGCTTGTTCGTACCGATTGATCTTTATTTTTCATATCAATAGAGCTAGCAAAGTCTGATATTGTTTTAGCTGATCATGCAATAGCACATCGAGGAGATACTAATGTCATCAAGGTAGTGGCCGAAAGAGATTGTAAGAAAAAGAAATGAAGCTATTTAAAAAATGCGGGGCTGGATCGGTTCCGTATTTTTCTTCGGAGGCAAACCATTTTTATTTTAGCCTTAAATAATTTATACTGTTCAATAGGAACATATAAATAAATAGACAATTTGTTCCAAATGATGGAGGGAAATGATTTGAAAAAGGTACTATCGGCATTAATTGCAATTACAGTGATCATGTCACCAGTTGGAAGCATTGTGCTTGACGATCATGTTACTGTTGAAGCAAAAGGCTACAAATCAGGCAAGAAAAGCTTTAATACAAATCACAACAATAACTTCAATAAACAAAAAATGGAAAAGAAAAAAGAAGAACAAACACCCGTTAATAAATCTTCTAACACAAATTCCTCAAAAGGTGGTTTCTTCTCTGGCGGTCTAATGAAAGGCTTATTTGTCGGCGGGATTGCAGGTCTTCTATTTGGTAGCCTCTTCGCCAACATGGGTATGTTAGGCTCGATTTTAGGATTCGCCATTAATGTTTTGGCCATCTTGCTCATCATCAGCATCATACGCAAGATCTTTACAATGCTAAAAGATAAAAAAGACAAGCAGGATATGAACCCATGGCAGAATTCGTAATATCTGAACAGGACATAGTCAATGCGATTTGCATAGATCAAGCTCGCAAACATCAATTAGAGCCCGAGCAAGTCGAAGTCGAACTATTTTACGATGACGATGATGGATTTTCAGCAGAAGCGTTCTGCAACGGCCAAAAGCAGATTTTGAATTCATTTAACATGATCCAAGCAATTCGGCTTTGGATAGAAGAAGTTTTAGGGCAAGATCCTTACGCGGCAGGCATAAAGTTGCTATTAGACCGGGAAGAAGGCATTATTGCCTCGGTCCATTAAGAAAAATCGTCCGGCAATGAGAAAGCTGGACGGTTTTTTTATTCGATTCATACAAATGATGGAATGTAAAATTGAACGAAGAATTTTAGTGAAAAGAGGGATTGAATGGAAATTGTCTATTCAACAGAACGTCTCCATTTATGTGTTTTTAATAGCCGCTGCCTAAGTGCAATGTCCGAAGTATGGGGAAATGATGATGTAATGGGATTATGCAACGGCGCTATTCCACACGAAAAGCTGCCACTTATTATAGAAGCTTATGCAAATTGTCACCATGAGAATGGTCTATCTGTCTATGCTGTACAAGAAAAAACGAGCGGAAAAATAATTGGAGCTGCCGGATTCAATCTAACAGAGCATATGGATACAATAGAATTAATTTATCATTTCAACAGAACGTCTTGGGGGAAAGGATATGCGACCGAGGCTGCGGCAGCTTGCTTGGAGATTGCTAAAAATCATAGCGGAACACATCTTATTACCGCATCAGCCGATCCACAAAATCAAGCCTCCCGTAAAATCCTTAAAAATATCGGATTTACGGAAATGGGCACGAAATGGTTCACTGATACCGAACAGGAAGAACCGTATTATGAATTGATCGTTTCTCGTAAATAAAGGGACACCGGCAATTTCGTTGTTGCCGGTGCTACTATCTTTGCTCACTTTGAATAATTGCTTCCATTTCTTCTTTGCTAATCACTTTTTTAGGGAATTGGTCATACACCCCTTTTAGCTGAACATTTATCTCTTCAAGTTCTGTTCCTTCAAAAAAAGGATATTCATAATAGATTGCATGACTACCCGCCTGAATAACGATTTTTAAAAGCTGCAAAGCCTGTCTACCAGAGACATCTTCATCTGAGAAGATCGGCTCTTCGGGATATTGATTCGATTGATTGACGAAAAGATGGCCGGTTTCCCCTTTTACAAAGTGTTTATGTGCGAAATCTTGAAGCTCCTGTAAGTTTGTCGCTCGTTTCAAATTCATCACCCCTATCTTTTTTCTTTCCTTTTATTCCATAGCGCAAACAAAAAGTAGTATATAAAAAATGTTTATTTTGCAAAGATCGCAGAATTTATATAGGTTAAAGCTTCAATACCATATTTTGGTCGAAAACTTTTCTTGCAATGAAACGTCTATATAGGTTGAGGCTTGCTTGCCTATCTCTTTTAATGCTATGATCTTGCAAGCGAACAATAACAATAAAGCAACTGAAAAATCTACTTATTATAAAGGTGGTTTCTATGAGAAGGACAGATAAAAAGAAGAAAAGAGGTCGAAAGGCTATAAAGATTGCCTTAGCCCTTTTGCTTATTTGTATTGGGTTAGGTGTATATTATTGGGTAGATCAATATAAGCAAGGACAGTCCTTAGCAGAGGATAGTTCATTTAATAAGAAAGACAAGGATGAAAATGACATATTCGACGGGCCTGAACCGCAATATGGTGAAATAAATGTACTCTTATTAGGAACTGATGCCCGTAAAGACGAAGATGGCCGTTCCGATTCACTTATGATCGCACATTACAACCAAGACAAAAAAGAAGCAAAGCTTATTTCGATTATGCGGGACACTTATGTAGACATTCCTAACCACGGAAAACAAAAAATAAACGCTGCGTTTTCAATAGGAGGCCCAGAACTTGTTCGTCAGACAATTAAAGAAAACTTCGGCTTAGATGTCCATTATTACGCAATGGTCGATTTTAAAGGGTTCCCTAAGATAGTCGATATTATCGCCCCTAACGGAATTGAAGTGGACATCCCTTATCCGATGTCGCATGGAATCGGAATGACTTTACAGCCAGGCGTGCAAACTTTGCATGGCGATCAACTATTAGGTTATGTCCGTTTCAGATATGATTACAAAAACGACTTTGGCCGAGTTGAGCGGCAACAAGAAGTCCTCACTAAGCTAAAAGAAGAAGCGGTCAGCTTGCATAGTCTTATGAGTTTACCGAAACTGTTAGGCGCCGCGGATGGCTATATTGACACGAATTTAGACAAAATGACAATGCTATCGATCGCCAAAGGAATATTAGATAATAAGTCGCAAAAAATAGCTACATTACGTATTCCGATTGACAATTCATATGACGATCCCGATACGAATGTAGGACGGGTGTTGGATATCGATTTTGAAACAAATATTAAAGCGATTGAACAGTTTTTGGATGATTCAACAGATTTAGCAGATAAAAATGATAAAGAAAACGTTGAATAATAGACTGCATTAGAGTAAAAGATCCTTTCCCATGAAAATGCGAGAAAGGATCTTTTTATTTTTACGAGGCAGATGTTATTTTTTATTTTTCTGCTTTGCGAGTTTAGGATATTCATTTTCCCAAAAATCGGCATTTTTAATTCCCAATTTCTTAGGTTCAAAAACCGGATCAAGCCCTGCCTTTTTCTGCTGTTCATAATCTTTTAGTGCAATCAATGCAGGTTTAGCCAACATTAAAATAGCGATGACGTTCAACCAAACCATAATACCTAAGCCTACGTCTCCTAAAGCCCAAGCAATATCGACTGTTCGGATTGTACCCCAGAATGTCGTCACAAGAATGATCAATTTCAAAATGAGCATAGCCGTATCCGACTTTCGATTTCGGAATAAGTAAGCGATATTCGTTTCAGCGATATAGTAATAGGCCATAATTGTTGTAAAAGCGAAGAAGAAAAGAGCAATCGCAACGAAACCAGCACCAAAACCAGGTAAAATGCTATCTACTGCCGCTTGCGTATAACCTGGCCCTTGCTCTACAGTCGGAATGTTTTGAACGATGAAGCCTCCTCCATTATCTTCCGTATTATACATTCCTGTAAAAAGAATCATGAACGCTGTTGCGGAACAGACGAAAAGCGTGTCAATATAAACGGAAAATGATTGAACCAACCCTTGTTTGACAGGATGAGATACTTCTGCTGCAGCAGCTGCATGCGCTCCCGTGCCTTGTCCCGCTTCATTCGAGAAAATGCCTCGCTTCACACCCCACGAAATTGCCATACCGACAATCCCTCCAAATGCCGAGTCAAGCGCAAAGGCACTCTTGAAAATCAGGCTAATAACCCCTGGCAATTCCGTAATGTTCATTAATATAATGACAACTGAAAATAGAATATACCCCAATGCCATAAATGGAACTAAAATTTGAGCAGTATGGGCAATCCTTTTAACACCACCTAAAATGATAAACCCTAATAACAAAATGATGACAAGACCGGTAATCCAATTCGGAATATTAAATGCGTTATGCATACCTTCTGCAATTGAATAAGATTGGACCCCAGGCATTAAAACAGCCATAGCGATCAGAGCTGCGATGGCAAACAACATGCCAAACCACTTCCAGCCTATCCCCTTCTCGATGAAATAAGCAGGGCCTCCACGGTATTGACCATCTTGATTCACTTTGTAAATTTGCGCCAAAGTCGATTCCACATAGGCACTGGCAGCACCGATGAAGGCAATCGCCCACATCCAAAAGACGGCTCCAGGCCCCCCATAGTAGATAGCAGTAGCGACCCCTGCAATGTTTCCTGTGCCGACTCGTCCAGATAATGCAATGGAAAGCGCTTGAAATGAAGAAATTCCTGCATCCGACCCTTTCCCTTTAAACATGAGACGCACCATTTCCTTAATATGGCGAACTTGTAACCCCCTTGTTAAGACTGTGAATAGCAAGCCTACTCCTAATAAAAAATAAATGACCGGTGTACTCCAAAGCACATTATTTAAGCCATCCACAAAAGCTTGCAAACTTATCCCCCCATTCTTTTCATTTACAATATGATAGAACAATTTTGGTTATACATTTCCCGAATAAGAAGAGAATAATCATAATCTTTGATGTACAGCAATAAAAAACCGCCTTGCATTTTTTGCAAGACGGATTTATATTATTTCGTTGTAATATCGGTAATTTGGTAATAGCCTTCTTCATCAATAATCACATTATATTCTTTTTGTTCCTCATGCATTGTTGACTTTTTCTTACCTTCAATCACTTTCACCGTCTCGTACGTCGTTACTATCGCATATTCTTCTTTCTCGTCAATTTTCACATCAGTCACTTCACTAGATTCAAAACTGATGATGATATCTTTTCCGTTAACCTCATCAATATGGTCATATAATTCATCATAAAGGTCGCTATCGATCAGCACCATATCTTCAATCCAATAGAAATCCTCGTAATAGAGCGCCATTTCATAATATCTCCTAAAATCGAGAATGAACGCTTCTAAAGAAGATTCATCGAAATAATAGTTATAAACTTCATCATCGAAATACGTATTCGCAGCATTATCATCTATAAAAGATTCGTAAAGATCAAACAGCTTGCTAATTTCCCGATCGGTCATCGGTTTTTCGACCCAAGAGTCGACAATATCAATCATACTATAAGCAGGAATTGAAAATGCAAAGTTGTTCTGGTTTGTATAAAGTAGTGAATTAATGCCGATTACTTTTCCTGTTTTCGCATCCAATAGTGGACCGCCACTGCTGCCTTGATCGATTTGCGCATCGACTTGATAAAGGTTTTTATAAGTAAAGCCAAAATCAATATCTCGACCTATTCCTGTTAAATAACCAATTGAAGCAGAGTTTTCAAACCCTTGTGGGCTTCCTAATGCGATGACTTCCAAACCGATGTCGGACTCTTCCAAGTCAATCGGTAACGGTTGCTCGCTGCGATAATCTTCTGCCTGAATGAGAGCAATATCAAATTCATCGGAAATGCCAATTAGTTTGCCAAGAGAATCTTCCCCTTTGGAATTTCGGACGATAACATTCGAATAGCCCGCAACGACATGGGCGTTCGTAATGATATAACCGCCTTCCCGATATAGAAATCCAGACCCCATACTGTCTTCTGTATATATAGTAAAGACCTTCGGCATCGCTTCTTTGATGACAAGTGTTTTATCCTTTGATTGTTTCAATTCATTATTATCTAACTGAGCTGCTGTTTCTACTGTATTGAATGAATCATCATTATGAGAAACTTCATTTTCTATCATTGCTTGCTCGCTATCAGCCGGCGATAATACAAATGAAATCAGGCTGTAAACACCTATGCAAAACGCTACAAAAGCTGCTACAGAAGCGCCGGAAGCAATCCATATCCATTTCCGCCGACTATTTTTATGCTCAGCTTTCAATTGAGCGCCACAATTGCTGCAAAATTTACCTTCCTCATTCTGTTGACCACATTTGCGGCAAATCATTCCATCACCTCACCTCAAGATTCCCATCTTTCGTTCCATGATTTTCTATATACTATAGTTAGTATACTATATGTTGCCGCTTCGTTGCCTTCGAATACTTAAGGATGATTTGTTTGGATTATCCCTTCATAGGTCTTTTCTATTACGGTTTAAGACACTAAGTAATAACGTAAATATGAATAGATACATCGCCCTAAAAGTAAGAGCATTTTAGTTACACGTACACGGCATGACAATATGAGAAAACGCATTTATCTGAATGAGCGGTTCGTTTTAAACTACCCCTTCATCTCGCCTAAAGAAGCCAAAAATCCCTACCGTTTGAACGACATTTGTAAATGCTTTTGGATCTGTTTCCTTAATGATATGTTCTAAATCATATAATTCGTACCGAGTAATGACTACATACAGCATGCTTTTATCATCATTCGTATAGGCGCCCTTCGCTGGCAAAATCGTAATGCCTCGCACCATTTTTTGATGGATCGCCTTCTGTAAAGCTTCGGCTTCGTGTGTAATGATCATTGCTGTTACTTTTTCATGGCGAGTATGGAGCATGTCAATGACAGATGTTGTTACGTATAACGCAATCATCGTATATAGCGCATTTTCAGGTTCATATAAAACGCCGGCGAGCACGATAATAACACCGTTCAAAATTAAGAAATACACACCGATCGGTTTGTCTTGCATACGTGACAGCACCATAGCAATAATGTCCATTCCACCAGTGGAAGCTCCCAATTTGAGAGAAATGCCGATGCCGACTCCGGCAATGACGCCTCCAAAAACTGCATTTAAGATAATATCGTTCGACAGAGAAAGAACGGGTAGCAATTCTAAAAAGATCGTTGTAAAAACGACTGAAATAATGCTATATATCGTAAAGCCTCTCCCTACCTTAAACCAGCCTAAAATAAATACAGGAACATTGAAAATAAACAATAAAATACCTGTACTCAATGCTATGTCGAAATGATCGGCAAGTACGCTTGAAACAAGTTGCGCAGCACCCGAGAATCCGTTCGCATAAACATTTGCATTAATTAAGAAAAAGTTCAATGAAATCGCCATCAATAAAGCACCAATAATAACGACAGCGATTCTTTTTGCTTCGATGAAAAACATGTTGACCTCCTGTTTATGAACTTCAATTTATAGATAGAATTCGATTATAACTATTCTTTCCATACAAAGATACTCCTAAGCACAAAAAAGGCATCGACAATGATCGATACCGAATTGTATAAATATAGAAAGTATTAGTAATCTCACTCGAAGTAGGAGACGACTTATCATATTACTGTAAATTCGCAAGCACATTTTTATTTTATGAAAACATTAGTGAAATAAAACAGTTAGAATTCTTTATATAAAACCCTATCATGCTTCCATATTCATCAGTCTGAACATTAGGTAAAATTTTAATCCTACAATCGGTAAACATCTTAATAATTCAACAAGCAAATCCAGACAATTCGATTATGACCAATCGAATGGACGAACGAGACGAAAGGATAAATGATAGGCGGCCATTCCATTTCTCTGAAAGACTGAATAACCATCTATCCTTAATAAGTTGTCATGTTCAGGCCCCGTTTTCCTCTATTGTAAACAATAAGAAAAGTCATGGATTTCGATTTGCTGTAGCTTATTCATTTCGCCAAACTTTGCCCAACAATTTTACCGCCAAACAAACAGCCACCTAAAAAAGTTCCTTCCAAAGCGCGGTAGCCATGCATACCGCCTCCTCCGAACCCGGTTACTTCTCCTGCCGCATACAGGCCGGGCACTGGAGTACCGGACTCATTTAGAACTCGGCCATTCAAATCTGTTTGCAAACCGCCTAATGTCTTGCGCGTCAATATATTGAGTCGCACAGCTATTAAAGGGCCATTTTTAGGATCTAATATTTTATGAGGCTTTGCAACTCGAATCAATTTATCCCCTAAATAATTGCGGGCACCGCGCATTGCTGTAATTTGCAAGTCTTTCGTAAATGTATTATCCATTTCACGATCTCTTGCAAGCAGTTGACGCTCAATCTTTTCCAATTTAATCAAATCTTTTCCCGTAATGTGGTTCATCCCTTCCACTAATTCAGGCAGCGTATTAGCTACTACAAAATCCTTGCCCCGATCCATAAATGCCTTCACTGGTGCAGGCGGTCCAGGTAGAATCCTTGAGAGCACTTTTTTAATGCTTTTTCCTGTCAAATCTGGATTTTGTTCTGAACCGGATAACGCGAATTCTTTTTCAATCATCTTTTCTGTAAGGATAAACCACGAATAATCATAATTTGTCTCTTGAATCGCCTGTAACGTTCCTAAAGTATCAAATCCGGGGAAATTCGGCGCAGGAAAACGATTCCCTTCTGCGTCAAGCCAAATGGATGAAGGTCCCGGCAAAATACGGATGCCATGCAAGGGCCAAATTGGATTCCAATTTTGGATTCCTTCTGTGTAATGCCACATTCGGTCTTTATTGACAATCCGACCGCCTGCCTTTTCCGTTATCGAAAGCATGCGGCCGTCGACATGAGCAGGCACGCCAGAAATCATCCTTTTTGGGGGAATGCCTAATCGCGTTGGCCAATTTTCTCTTACAAGATCAAAATTCGCTCCAATTCCTCCGCTCGTTACTACAACCGCTGTCGCTTTGTATGTAAAGTCACCGATAACTGTCCTTGAGCTTTTCTCGCCTCTTTCAATATCATCTTTTTCCAATATCTTTCCTTGCACGCCGATAACGGTCCCGTTATGGCTTATTAATTCATCAACCCTATGCCTTGGCTTATAGTCCACAAGCCCATTTTCCATTCCTGCCCGAACCATTTTTTCAAAAGGCTTTACAAGCCCTGGTCCTGTGCCCCATGTAATATGGAAACGAGGCACTGAATTGCCGTGGCCTTCAGATAAATATCCCCCTCGCTCCGCCCAGCCAACGACAGGAAAAAAACGGATACCTAACGAATAAAGCCAATTTCTCTTTTCTTCCGCGGCAAAATTCACATACGCCTCTGCCCATTTTTTAGCCCAATAATCTTCATCATCCAACCGATCGAATCCCGCACTCCCTAACCAATCTTGCCAAGCTAATTCTTTTGAATCTTTTATATCTAACCTTCGCTGTTCGGGAGAATCTACTAAAAATAATCCTCCAAACGACCACCATGCCTGCCCGCCCAGTGAAGTTTCAGGCTCTTGGTCCAATAAAAGCACCTTTTTCTTTGATTGAATCACTTCAGAAACCGTAACCAACCCTGCTAAACCAGCACCAACTACAATTACATCGTATTCCATAGTCATCCCATCCCTTATATAAGATTTACATGCTATTTATATTTCGCTATTTCTCCTAATAAGGCCTTTATTTCAGTGTGTCATTTACCGACCATGTATTCTTATTTTCAATATATGTTAAAACGATAGCTCCTTACTCTGTCTCCATGTTATACTAATTCAATCTTACGCTTGAAGGAGCGATTAAAATGACTGACACGAATATAAATATCAATTGTCCTATATGCGGAGGTTCGAATAATTGCTGTTATGGCAGAGACAAATCTCTTGGGGAATGCTGGTGTACAGAAGAGACATTTCCTGAAGGAATTTTTGCTTACGTGGAATCCGAATTTATTCGAAAAGCATGTATATGCAAAAATTGTTTAGAAAAATATAAAACAGGTACTCTTTTTGGAAGACCCCTTACTTCACTTTCAGATTAACATGGCTAGCCGTTCCATCTTCACCTATGACAAACTGCAGTTCGTAACGATTAAGATCATAAATGAAATTCGTTTCATTTGTTGCATCAATCGTTCTTAATTCATGAGGATTTCCGAGCTGCTCACGTAAATCTTTCTCTGTAATTCCTCCTAAGTTCGTTTGGCGCTCAACATTCGTTCCGAAATAGCGTGCCTCCTGCAAAATTTCATTTTGATTGTATCGGAAAGCATACGATGCATTTCCCATTGAACCGTGGTAATGGTCATAATCGTCCTGCTCTTCAGGTTCACCAATTCGATTAACCACTTCTTTTCTTGTCGTTTTTCCTACATATATTCCATTAGGTACCTTATATACTTTTCCTTTTTTTGCATCCTCATAGAGATTGTTTAGCATCTCAAGAGATAGGTTCTTTTGAAACTCCTCGTCACTCTGTGCATTGCCTTTAGCTTGATCAGTTAACTTTTTATCGTCAATTTGTTGATTTTTCTCTTCGCTTACCTCTTCGTCTACAACTCCATCATCTTCACTTTTGCTTGCTCCACACGCAGCTATCGATGCTATAAGTAGCAAAAGAAGTAGGTAGATCATCATTTTCTTCATAGTTGAAGCCTCCTCGCTGTTTCCTTTTGTTGTCCAATAAAATCACTCCATTTTGTTATAAAATAATACAGATATAAAAATTGAAATGCAAAACTTTTACACAAACATGTTTAATAGATTCATATACAGGGAACATCTTCAGTAGCAACATTTATTCTATTACTAACAAAGAGGAGGAATTAATAATGGCGAAAGATGACAACAAAAACAACAACAAAATGACGGTGGAGGAAGCTGGACGCAAAGGCGGAGAAGCAACTGCCAAAAACCATGATAGAGAGTTTTATGAAGAGATTGGCAAAAAAGGCGGAGAGGCTACTGCGCGGAATCACGATAAAGAATTCTATGAAGAAATTGGTAAAAAAGGCGGCGAAGCTCGAGCGCGCCAAAGCGACAACAATGACAATGACGGCAAAATGAGCCAAGAAGAAGCTGGACGTAAAGGTGGAGAAGCAAGAGCGCGTCAACGGAAAAATGATCAAGAGTAATTTATGAAAACCTTATAATTTGATAGGTTTTAGGCTGTAGGCAAAGGATCTTTGTCTACAGCCTTTTTTACTGTATATCGTAATAACAACGGCGTAGCTTTAAATTAGTTTCGATGCGGAAAGCGAGCAATATTTTTTGATAATGTGGATCTGGATAGTAAAAGGGGGAAAGTCAATGTTGCCCAAATGGACAGCCCCTTTTCTTATTTTCAGAAACAAACTGCTTTCTACACAATTTTTTCTAATGATTTAAAGGAACCTCCATTGTCTCACCGCCATCTATTTTCATTTTGTATAAATGATAATCAGGCTGCCGTTCTCCAAAACGACGGTCGACAATAAAGTAGATTTGATCGTCGGGTCCTCTTAACGGCTTGGATGCATTTGATCTCATAGTCGTCAATTGCTCTGTTTCAAAAGTTTCATAGTTGAAGCTGAATAAATCATACTGAAAAATCCCGTTTGATTTAGTTCCGCTGACTGCTTGAAAAATGATTTCATTGCGCTCGGGAATTATTAAAAAATCATAAATATCTTCGTGCCCAGAAGGGTCGCTAATAATTTCTTTTTCTTCAGGATCACTCAAAGGAATTTGAAAAATCCTTTGTTTCGCCTGAAACACATCATCGGCAGATTGGACATCATCATCGTCGGTCATTTGTACAAAAACAGTATCATCGTCCGATGATACATGTAATGAGCTCATGGCATATTTTTTCATATGTGTATGTCGTTCACTTTTTTTCATATCAACTTTAAAACTGTAGACGTCAAAATCATGTGGTCGCTCTCCTGTAATCGGTGAATAATTTGTAAATGTATCCGCTCGTAAATAAAAAAGCAAACTAGAATCTTTCGGATCAAAAGCAATCTCTGTAACAATTGCATTTTCAGTAAAAGCAACTTCATCTTGCATTGTATCCATGTGAATAAAGTGAATTTCTGTATTGCTGTCCATGTCCATTTCTTTATCTGTTACAGCATATGAAAGAATTTGGCCATCATTGGAGAAGCTGACATCTACAATCGTTTGATCGACTGGAAACTGTGCTAACAACTCTTTTTTCCCATCTTTATCAGATTGATAAAGGCTTGGTTTACCTCGTTCAAATTCTACAAAAGCGATGATGCCGTCAATTGTGACATCGTATATACCAGTTAGTCCATTTTGCTTTTCATTTTCGGATACATCGAACATAAAACCCATAATGACAAGCCCAATTGTGATGATTGCAATAGAACTTACAATCCATATAGTAGGTTTTTTCATGAAATAGCGCCTCCAAACATGTTAAACAATAAATAACCGACGCTTATAAGCAAAATAATCGACTGAATGGAAGCAATTGCATACGCCCATTTTTTCTTTTGCTTTGAGAGTAAACGCATTTGTATTGCGTAGGAAATGATCCAACAAACAATTGGAATTGATAGAATGACCAAGATAATATGGAGTTGATCTGTCGCAAAAAAAAGAGCAGCCCATAACCAAAATAAGGTAGCAGCGCCAAGCAATAATCCTGTCGTTATATTTACAAAATGAAGGCGTCGAACATCTTTATAAAACATTTCCCCTTTTGTTGAAAAATCGTAAATCGTCGTTCGATAGAGCAATATGATCGAAAGCACGATTATCAATATTGATATAATCGATAAGCCTATTGAAAGCGGAGAATTTATATCTGATGCTAATAAAAAACCATATAAGAAGACAAATAAATGGATAAGCAACAATCCATTTATCCAAAAACGCCTGTTTAGAATAGGAATCGCCTGCATTGTAACGAAAAGCAGCAAAGAACTGATCATTACAGCGATAATTAGCCAAGGAATATGGGCATCACCCATTATAAACAACTGGGAAATGTAAACAATGTAAGAAAATAATAACGATGATATTGAAAGAGCCAATAACATTTCTTTCCGAAAAGGATACATCGCTTGTTGAAGCTGCCGTCCGATTTCTTGCTCATCACCAAAATTCCGCATAGCCATCGTTGTAGCCTCCTCTTCCGAATATCCACTTCTTTGCAAATCAAAGAAAGAGCATTGTAAATGAGTTAAAAGCTCTTCATAGAGATCTTCCCGTTCGTCCCTGCTCCCATCAGTTTGACGAACAATCCCTTTAATAAATCGCTGAAATGCAGGTTTCATAATAATCCTTCCGAACTTTTTAAAACGAGAGCGTTCATCCACTCCCAATTCTCTCGTTTGCTATTTAATGCCAAACCGCCTTGATTTGTAAGCGTATAATATTTTCTTCTTCCATTCTCTGTCTCTTTCCAATACGATTCGAGCCATTGTTTCTTTTCCAGTCTTTTTAACGCCGCATAAAGTGTTCCTTCGCTCATTTCATACTTATCATCACTAAGCTGCTTCAAAATTTTAACAATTTCGTAGCCATATAAATCTCTTTGGGAAATTAATGACAACAATAACAAATCGATGCTACCTTTCATCATCTCTTGGTCCAATAACATCACTCCTTCTAAGAGCATCTTACCACGATGTACATCGCATTACAAGGTATACATTATAATGATCTTGATTATCCTCTATAACGCTAATAAAAAACTGCTATAGAAGTGTGATCCATTCAAATCCAAAGCATCAATTTTACGGAATTTTCCTAGATACTGGTCTTATACACTTTGGAAGATGGATAACCCGCTTAAATGAATTACGATAAATATTAGTTATCAATAATGAATATCTTCAGCCAACAGCTACCTTCGTCGAATTACTATCTTTTTTCGAGAACAGAAAAAATTCTTTATCCTATTGATCATTTTAAAAAACGATACCGGAAATGTCTCTTATCATTTCCGGTACCGCAATAAAGTTGTTTCAGGACTAAATTTCTTTGCTTTTTTTATGAAACAGTCAAAGGACTATCCATCATCGTAAATTTCTAACTAAAAATCCTCCATTGAAAGTAGTCGGTTCATACGAAATGATAAAAGCTTTTGGCGCAATTTCCAAAATAGTAGAGCGCAGTTTATGCTCATCCTTTCGTTTCGCTAACACTTTCATGACGAGACGCTTGCCATCCTTGCCGTCAGCGAGCCATGAAGTGACACCGTAATTTTTTTCTCTCAATGAACGGCAAATATCCATATCCGTATCGTTAACGACAACTTCAAACACGGTGTAGCCTAATGCCAATTTTTTTTCAATACGGCTTCCTACATAAACGCCTAATCCCCATCCAAAACAATATGCCGCAATATTAATAGGTTTGTCCAAGTTATCTAATACTAAAGTCAATCCCATTAAGTAAATGAACACCTCCGCCATTGAGACAACAGATGCAATAACACGCAAACCTTTAAATGTGAACAGGACACGCAACGTAAATAAAGAAACATAACATAGATTAATAATGATGATGGTTAAAATCATGGCTATCCGTTTCTCCTACTCTATAATAGTATTCAGCATTTTATATTATTTCCAAGTTTCGGATCATTATGGCTAACATCATACGGTATAAGGAAGTCAGTAAACAAGGGTACTATGATAGAGCAAAATGCATCTTTTCAAATTCTCTTGGATATTCGGTAATAGAAAAACTTCCATCGTTTGTTACTATTACGGTGTCAGAATGGCGGAATCCACCAACGCCGGGCACATAAACACCGGGTTCAATCGTGTAAACCATTCCCTCCTTTAAGATGAGCTCATTATCGAAACGTAAATA
Source organism: Sporosarcina contaminans (assembly GCF_042679045.1). Classification (NCBI taxonomy): domain Bacteria; kingdom Bacillati; phylum Bacillota; class Bacilli; order Caryophanales; family Caryophanaceae; genus Sporosarcina; species Sporosarcina contaminans. The sequence goes on from NZ_JBHTLT010000020.1 coordinate 62,630, forward strand.
AGGTTCCTCATGCTCGGATAAGCCAAGTCCATGGCCGACTCGATGCTGAACAAAATCCGCATATCCTGCCTTTTTGAATACATTGAACGTTGCGATATCTACTTCTTTAGCTACTATTCCAGGACGTATCATATTCATGCCGACTTGTTGAGCTTCAATTGCAAGCTTCAATAAATCCTTTTGCTTTTCTGTTACATTTCCGATTAAAAATGTCCGCTCATTTTCGGCTCGATAATTGTTATACCAAACTTGCCTGCTATGAACGACTACATCTCCATCGGCAAATTTTCTTGTACTGGAATTGAGATGAGGCATTTCACTTCGTTCAGTGCCTGAGCATGTCCAATCTGCATACCCGATCAATTCATTCGGATATTGCTGAGAAGCAGTTTCAAGCAAAACCCGATCCCCATATGAATCGAACTCTAACTCGCTTATCCCGACGCGCACATTTGACAGGGATTCTGCTATGGCAAGATCTGATAGGCGTCCCGCAATTCGCAAGCATTCAATTTCCTTTTCTTCTTTTATCGATCGCATCTCAATTAATTTGTCTCCAATATCTGTTAATTGGTATCCGCTTTTCTGCAAAAATTGATAGACAGACGCGGGCATAGATGCCATCTCTATCCCAATTGTACTATGCCGAGGAATTTTTTTAAGGATTCTACAGACGAATTCAAGATAAGAAAGTGTAAGGTTGCGGTGTGCATATTGCTCATAGTAAATATGTGTCTTATCAACTTGCGCCCGTTCGGAAGCATGCGACTCTTCAAGCTTCGGGATGATCAATTGCACATCATGCACATCAATAAACGTTAAAATCGGACGTGAATACGAAATCGCCCGGAAATCAGTTACGTAAAACTGATTATCTGGATCCCAAATGATCGATAGCTGAATGCCTTGTTCCTCCATATATTGACGCAGACGCTCAACTCTTCGGCGCACTTCCATCAGAAACCCTCCTACTTTTTGTAAGTCATCGTAGTCAAATGCAGAAGAGAGGAGAGTGGAGTGACTGCACTCCGCTCTCCTGCTCATTACATATGATCTCTCGGTATTTCTATTTCCCAAGTTTTGTTGAAAACTTCTTCGTCTCCTTCATAAGCAATCAATTTGTTCATTAGATAGAAGTTTTTTTCATCAGCGGTCATAACACTATGCGTTTCGAGGCTTGTTTGCCATTCACCTCGACCTACTGTCAATGTCCAGTCACATTGAACTTTTGCTGAAAGTGGCTCCCCTTCTTCTATCGAAAAAATGTTGCGGTTCGTACTGCCATATTCAATACCATTTATGTGAAGCTTTCTTGCACCTTCATCAGAGAAATCGTCCAATATCCAAACGTTCGAAATGACATCATGTTTAATTTCCCTAGTACGCTTTGCTTCTCTCAAAATATCTTTTTCAAGAACAGGTGCTGTTTCAGGTTGATCAAATGGCTTTAATGTCATATCAATCTCTCGATCTGCACGGATAGGCAAAGTAAGATATGTCTTTTCAGATGGATAGACTGACAATGTAACCGGTTTTGGCGATGGCCAAGCATGAGGCCAATAGGTTGGAGAGATCGCTAATTGCCAACGGTGGCCTGGAGAAAGAACATGACCGATTGCATTCATCTCCACAGTAATTTCATATTTTTTCCCAACTTCAAGCTCCTCGGGAAATTCGTGGCTATTCCGGTGTGTTAAATTTAGCATCCCCCATGTTACACGAGTTGATGATCCGTCCGGTGCAACGTCATTCAACCGTACTGTAAGCAACGCATTCGGTTGATCTGACGAGCATTCCACGGTGAATTTCGGATGACCTAAAATAGGCACTTTTTCTTCTGCAGGCTGTGACTCGAAAATAACTGCATAACCATTTTCATTTCTTTGGTCGCCTGGCAAATCACCCGGTTGTCCGAATGGGCAAAACACACCGGCGTGTAGACCATGCTGCTGAACGCTTTCAACTTGTATGGCCCCCGACTTCTTCGGTTCAGTTGTTAAAGAGGAGCCATTCAAATAATATTTCTTGTTGTTAATGCTTGAAGGTGGCCATTGCTCTTCTGCTACCCAATAACCGGGACGGACAAAGTAATCCGTTTGTGGAGGCACGCTATCTTGCATCCATGCTCTTAGCATTGGTTCCTCCATAATACCTGTATCAATCCCTTTCAGCCAATGGTCATACCAACGCAAGCACTCTTGCAGAAAACCGATTTGCGGTCCAGGGACTGCCATTTCAGGGTATTCATGTGCCCAAGGACCAATTAAGCCTTTTCGAGGCCCTTTTAACCCTTTTAAGAGACGCGGAATTGCATTTGTATAGCCATCAGCCCAACCGCCTACAGCAAAAACAGGAATATCGATGTCATCATAATTTTCACAGACAGACCCATGTTTCCAATAGTCATCCCGACGTTGGTGGCGAACCCATTCTTCAACGAATGGTGGAGTCTTCTCTAGCCTTTCAAGCCAATTTGCCTTCCAAGACTCTCCAACGATTTCTGGATCTGCAGGACGCGCATTGTATACAAACATTGTAGAAGCCCACCAAAGCATATCTGATGCTAACATTGCACCGCCTTTATAATGAACATCATCCTCGTATCGATCATCAGTGGAGCAAAGTGTGACAATTGCTTTTAAATGCGGATGGCGCCTCGCTGCAACTTGAAGCCCATTGAATCCCCCCCATGATTTACCGATCATTCCTATGCCTCCGGTAAACCACGGCTGCTCCGAAATCCAAGTGAGCACTTCCAAGGCATCATCCTGTTCTTGTTTTAAATATTCATCATACATGATCCCTTCAGAATCACCTGATCCGCGTAAATCTACTCGGATGCTTGCATAGCCATGACCTGCAAAATAAGGATGTCGAAGTGAATCACGCAACGCTGTAAAGTCGTCCTTACGATATGGAATATATTCAAGTATAGCTGGCACCGGATTTTGTTCAGCGTCTTCCGGTAGCCAAATACGTGCCGATAGCCTTGTTCCATCAGACATTGGAATCCAAATATGTTTAATTTCCTTTACTTTTCTTGGGAAATCCGTTCGTACGACACGGTTTGTTTCACGTACGTTAAATACCATGTTGAACCCTCCTAAGATGCTTTTTATATTATTGTTGCTTCGGAAAATCTTGCTTTAACCATTTCAGTAGTGAAACGATAAGCAGTAAATAAAAGATGTAAATTGGAACCGAGACAACGACTGCGGAAGTTTGAACAACACGCAGACCACCGACTAAAAGCAATGAGATCGATATGATCGCTAAAATAGAGCCCCAAACCATCCGATGCCATCGTGCCGGTTCTTGTCCTTCTTTCAACTCTTTCGTAGCAATGGCTGATAAAATATATGTAGCTGAATCCATTGAAGTTGAAAGGAAAATCAATGCCAAAATAACGAAAAACGGCAATACAATTGCACTTAATGGCAATGTGTTCAAAATCTCTACGACAGTTGCAGGGCCACCGCTCGTATTCAAAATCTCATTGAGAGGCAGAATATCTTGCAATTGCAAGTTCATCGAATATCCACCGAACACTCCAAAGTAGATCCATCCGCCAATTGAACCCCATAATAGCATGTGGACAATTAGCTGACGTATCGTACGTCCCCTAGAAATTCGGGCAACGAAAAGTCCCATGAATGGAGCAGTTGCCGCAAACCAAGCCCAGTAAAAGACCGTCCATCCTTGAGGGAAACCACTTTGAGCGATCGGGTCGGTATAAAAGCTCATCATTGCAAAATTTTGAATCATCATGCCAAAGCTATTTGTGAAATAAGTGAGAATAAATAAAGTTGGACCTGCGATAAAAACAAAAATTGCAAGTGCCAATGCCAAATAGACATTTATATCACTTAAACGACGTATTCCTTTATGCAATCCGATAAAAGCACTTGCAGAGTAAATGATCGTAATACAAATAACGATAATCGCATCAAGTGTAAGTGTTTGCTCGATGCCCAAAATGCTTGCGACAACTGCTGAAACCATTGGGACTCCTAATCCTAAAGAAGTGCCCAACCCACCTACTAAACTCCAAATGACTAAAATATCGACTAACTTTCCTATCCAGCCATCAGCGTATTTTCCGAGTGCACCGCTTAACGCTACACTCATCTTAAGAGATGGTCGTTTTTTAACAAAATACGTATAGGCAATAACAACTGCCGGAAACGCGTAGAGAGACCATGCGGAAATTCCCCAGTGGAACAGCCCATATGTTAACGCCCATTCAGCTGCTTCTTTTCCTTCGGCTTCTACACCAAATGGAGGTCCAGAAAAATAAGTAATTGGCTCAATCATCGACCAATACATAATACTTGTTCCCATTCCTGCCGTGAACAGCATAGTTCCCCAACTAAAAGTGGAGAATTCAGGTTTGCCTTCACCTAACTTGATATTGCCGTACCTGCTAAATGCCAGCCAAACTAAAATAATAAATAGCCCGAATGTTAAAAATTGAAATGCCCAGTCCATTTTAAACGTAATGGACGACATCAAATTGTCTAAATATGGTTCAGCCGTAGAGCGATTGATCACTAATAAAACCGTTACAATCACAATAGCAAATATCGATGTCCAAAAAATAAATGGATCTACTTTTGCTTTCTTCATTACTTTCACCCCTATTTGTAATATGTGTTTTTGTATATCTTTCATCCAACCAAGTATTTTCAGTTTGTTAGCGCTTTCAAACTACCGATAAGTCATTTTCCCAATAGTAATTATGCAAAGTGCCACATCGCGAAATCCTGATTCGATTGAAAAACATAATCAGTTAAAATATAATAATCATGATTATATTTTAATATTGATTATGTTACCATATGAACTTTCAGAGAACAATGGAAAATTGATAATAAAGAGAATGAAAATATTGTATACTGCTAAGTAAGCGGTTAAGAGAAAGCAAATGAGGTGCAATCTATTGAGTAATCGTAAAATTCAAATGGGAAGAATGTGGAAGTATTTTATTGAAGCAACTGTAGAAATCATCGAGGAAGAAGGAATTGAACAAGTGACGATTCGTAAAGTTGCGGATCGGGCGGGCTATAACAGTGCCACGATTTATAATTATTTTTCAGAAGCATCCCACTTAATCTTTTTTGCTTCCATGAAGCTTTTGAAGCCTTATATCGATGATGTAGCCAATTATATTAAACACGGCGACACAGCTTTGGACAAATATATATTGGCTTGGGAATGCTTCTGCAAATATTCATTCAAACAACCTTCTATCTTCCATGCTGTCTTCATAATGGATTTGGGTGATCAACCTGAAAAATTAATCGAACGCTATTATGAATTGTACCCTGCAGATTTGATACATATACCAGAAGAATTGAAACCTGCCCTTTTTGAGCGAAGCATGTCGAAGCGAGGGCAATCATTATTGCAAAATGCGGTGGATGAAAAACTCATTGGAGAAGAACAAGCTGATGATATTAATGAAATGACCAATTTACTTTGGCAAGGTATGCTAACAAATATATTGAATAATCGTTTAGATTATAATTTGGAGAAAGCCGAACAAAAAACGATGGAGTATATACAGAAAATTATCCGCTACGTATCTGACAAAACACAATATAACAATGCTATGCGCTCTTGAATAAAAAACATGCAAAGGGGGATGGATTGCCCTTTGCATGTTTATTAATTTCAAGGTGATCATTCTATTATATATTCTGTTTTTTCTGTATGAAATAAGAGAGTGTATTTTGCAATTGATGTCCGATAAGTTGCTTCTTCAATGCAAAGTAATATGTTTTCATAAATTGCAAAATGTTTGTCCGGGCATTGAAGTAGTCCTTGTCATACCCTTTACCATTATAACGCCTATCAAGCCGTTCAAAGATTTGCTCAACCCACTCCATTAGGACTTCCTCTGGATATTGTTGTTTCATGATGGCCATGAGAATGGCAACAAGCCGTTCATCCTCATCATCGCTATATACAGTTCCCTTATAGAAACATGATTCAATACTATTCAAAATTGTTGGGACGAAGCGTTTTGGACACTGAGGATGCAAAACAATCGACTCCATCATATCCGCACCATGCGCAACACTATGCGCCCATCCCTTTTGGTCTACATATCCTCGGACATCTTTTTCCTTTGCCAAATAAGTTATGCATCTTTCCATCAATGGTTCTGTTAATTCAGCGTTCAAAAATGGCTGCTGTCGATCAGCGTAAAACAACCCTGCAAGCCAAAGTGCCGAGAAAGAACGAAGGAAAACACTATCTGTTCCTTCTTCTCCTATTGAAGCAAATAAATATTGATCACCTGCGTTGGCTGTTATAGCTTCTATTAATTGTTCTCGCGTAAAATGGTTACCCATGATTAATTTGACGAATAACCGATATACCATATCATCACGAAGCTCACTATCAAGCGCACCAATATTGTTCATTAGAAAGGAAAATACTTTTTCCCCGTTCATCTCCATATAGGATGCACATTGTTTTTCATTCATTACGATCAGTTCTTTAATTTGCTGCTTCAAATGTTTTCATCCTCTCAGGAATCCTTGAATTCAGGCTGAAGTCGGCTCATAAATTCCTCTACCGCACTATATCCTTGCTGCATTAGATACCAATTATTGGCAGCAGCTTCAATTAGCCCCGCTACGTCCCTTCCCGGTTGCAGCTGGATTTGAATGTGCGGAATTGGCACATCCATATAGTGCTTATACTTTGTTTCCATTTCCAACTCATTATTTAATGAGTTATCCTTCCATTCCGTCAGCTCAATATCGAGTGCAATCCGGCTTTCTTCTTGGAATGCTGCACGTCCATATAGACGGACTACATTGAGTAGACCTATGCTGCGAAGTGCTAAGAACTCTTTATTTTTTTCATTATGCGTTCCTAAAAGCGTTTGTGGACTTAGCTTTTTAAGAACGACAATATCATCTGCAATTAACCGATGTCCCCTCCCAATCAATGTATGGGCCGTCTCACTCTTCCCTACACCCGATTTTCCGCGCAACAATATTCCGATGCCCGAGACGTTAACACAAACGCCGTGGACTGCTATTTCTGGAGCCATCGCTTTTGTAACATAAGCATCCATTTTCGCACTCATTTCACTGGTGGAATCTGGAGTGCGTAACACAGGAATATGCTCTTCGGTACAATATTGACGGAGCCCTAATGGTTCTTCCTGATTGGATGTAATCACTATGCATGGCGGATCATAGCGGACTATATTGCCAATACGCAATTTACATTCTTCGTCTGATAAAGTATGTAAATAATTGATTTCATTTTTCCCTAAAATTTGGACATGCTCTGTCGCAATAAAATCAAATTTGTCCATGAACTCAAGACCCGGACGACGAACTTTTGTCTTTTTCAGCTCTCTGCCAAGTTCATTATGGCCAACAAGCACTTCTAAATTAAATCGTTGGACGATATCTTGGATCGTCACCGTTTTCATTCCCGAATCCCTCCATTTTCTTTCGACTCCACACTATTTCGTTTTAGTATAACATGTATTTAAACGTATGCTTGATAGTTTAAGTTCACGAAAACCGTCTTTAATTTCTTCTGTTTTGCAAAGACTACAGTTGAAAGGAGGGATGTACAGTGGCGAAGAAAAATAAATTGTTAGTTCCCGAAGCAAAATCGCAAGTGGATCAACTCAAATGTGAAGTAATGCGGTCAAAAGGTTATCGTGCAAATTGCAGCAATCCTGATTCCATTAAATTCGAAGTTGCGGAAGAGCTCGGCATTCCTTTGTCTAATGGAAACAACGGGAATCTTACGGCAGAACAGGCCGGAAAAATCGGTGGTACGATTGGTGGAAGCATGGTAAAAGAAATGGTACGGTTAGCCGAAAAACAACTTAAAGAAAACAGATAGTGCAACAATCAAAAAATATGTAAAAAAAGGTTTATCAATTTTTTGTTGGGGTACAGTAAATATACAAGGCGAAACGATAGTGGAAGTGAGCCAATAGAGTGCACGGCCACTAAGAATTGCACAGCCTTGGCGGAAAATTTGCTTTACTGGCAAGTATACACTCGTCTGAAGCTCATTTTGTTGAGCTCAGCCACAGCGTAACAATTTTGCGGTAAAAGGTAAGTTTTTTGTGGAAGTGCAAATTGAAGTCCGGACTATGAAACCGATTCACAAAAGTGACGGTTGCGCCGAGATGGGAATAGAGCCGGAAGCATTATACTGCACTGACGAGCGTTATGTTTGTCAGAAAGAACAGGTTTGGAAAGATTCACAAACAACTCAAATTTTCCGTTGCATGAAGGAAAAGCATGGCCCCTTAAAGGTCATGCTTTTTCGTTGTGCAAAGGGACAGGATGTATTTAGTTTACATAATAATATTATATAGATATTAAAAAAGATGTAATACTGTAGCAAATAAAAACAAGCTGCTCCAATTGTAAAAAAGCAGCTTATTTCTTATAAAAATATTTCTTTCCCGCTTTTTCTATAAAAGCAGGAGCCATGGCGTAAAGCTTACTTGTAATACCCATTATTGCCGGAAGATTGATTTCCCGCACTGGTTTATCGATAAGCTTAATAAGCGCATCGGCTACACGATCTACTTCAAGCAAATGGTTGCCAACAGAAGTGCGGTATGCGCCCGTCTGATCCGCTTTATCTAAAAAAGGCGTATCAATTGGACCAGGATGTACGACTGAAACATCAATATGGTAAGGAGCTACTTCCATGCGCAACGCATTTGTATATCCGATGACCGCGTGCTTCGTCGCTGCGTAGATTGAAGCTTTCGGAGTAGCCACCTTCCCCGCTTGTGAACCAATGTATATAAGGTGACCACCCCTCCTTTCCATCATTTTCGGAAGGAGTCGTTTCGTCATTATCATTGGGGCAATTACGTTAACATCCATCATTGACTGGATTGTATCATCCTCTATTTCGTGTGCAGCAGCAAACTTTCCAAGACCAGCAGAAAAAATCACTATATCAAGATGACCGATCGCAGCTAAAAGACGATCGATCTCTTCCGCTTTTGTAACGTCGCAAGGAATGGCTGTCGCTCCTTCATTTTGCAACTCGTAAAGACGATCAGGGGCTCTCCCTGTAACAAAAACATTGAAACGGTCTGGATTAGATAAAAGCTGCATCGCTGTCGCATACCCTACACCGCTCGTCGCACCGGTTAGTAGCACATTACTTTTTTTGTTCATAGTGGAGGATCCCTTTATCATCCTTAACTTCCAATAACTGTCCTTTAGATAGTAAATAATCGATTTGGCCAATTGTTTCTGATAACGTAAGCCCTAATTCCTTCTCGTACACATGAGGAAATAATTGCTGCGTCAATTCATAGATCGTTCTGCTGCCATCATTCAACATATCATATACTTTCATCGCTCGTTCATGCTGCTTTTCCAATCTTTCCTCTATAAGCGAGTGAACATTACGAACTTCTCCACCATGGCCGCCATAGATGATTTCAATCGGCAAATTCAAAAGACGCGTCAATGATGCATTATATTGCAGAAGCGACTTTGGGCGTTCTGCATCTGGGTCCGCAGGCGGCTCTATTAATGGATTGGAAGATACTTTTTCGAGCACGAGATCTCCACCGATCATATCTCCAGTTTTCTCATTAAACAAAGCAATATGGCTTTGAGCATGACCTAAAGTCTCCATCACGACCCAACTATGATGTCCACTTACAATATCTCCTTCGCCTATGAATCGATCTAATGACCTGTCGCCCATTAGCATGATCGGTCGTTTCATCTTCTCTACCCAATTGAAATAGTTCGAGGGAACCCCTTCTTCTTTTAGGCATGTTAAATAAAAGCGGTCATGATACGCCATAAACTCTTTATCCCGTTTCAACCATAAATCATTGTACGGATGGCCAATAATTTCGGCTTGATCGAAGGCATCAATCCAACCTGCATGATCTGGATGGTGGTGCGTTAAGATGACTTGGTCTATATCATTGAACGAGTAGCCAATTTCCCGTAATCCGTACTTGATCGCTTCATATGCTTCCGGCGTTTTCGGACCAGCATCTACGATAGTAAGCGCATCCCCTTTTATAACAAATGCGTTAACATCTCCCACTGCGAATGGAGTAGGAATCACTATTTTATGTATCATAAAAAATCTCCTTTGATTTAAAAATATGAATGGTTATTCATTCAATTGTACTCCTTTTCAATGATCTCGTCACGCATCGAGGATGAATTTCTATGAAACCTTTCAAATTAGTCGTTCGTATTATGTTATAATGACTCTACATTTTCTACTGTAAATTGTATAGAAAGGGGTAAGGAAATGAGCATTTTCGACTTTTTTAAAAGCCAACTCATCGAAGTTATCGAATGGACCGATCAAAGTACAAATAAAATGGTGTATCGCTTTCCTGTGCAAGGCAACGAAATTAAAATGGGTGCAAGTTTAATAGTCCGCGAGTCCCAGGCTGCGGTTTTTGTGAATGAAGGGGAAATTGCAGATGTTTTTGGTCCAGGCCATCACGTGCTCTATACGCAAAACATGCCAGTTTTGACAAAATTGAAATCTTGGAAAACGGGTTTCAATTCACCTTTCAAAGCAGAAGTTTACTTTGTCAATACAAAGCAGTTCATCGATCAAAAATGGGGAACTTCAAACCCTATCATGATGCGCGATCCAGATTTCGGCATGATTAGATTGCGGGGGTATGGTGTCTATTCATACCGTGTTGCAGATCCAGCTGTTTTCATGAAGGAATTGTTTGGAACGAATTCTTCATTTGATACGAGCAACATTGATAGTCATCTAAAAAAAATGATTATGTCCGGTTTGACGGATCTTTTTGCAGAATCTCAAGTAGCTGCACTCGATCTTGCAATGTTTTATGACGAACTAAGCTCACAAGGCCTTGAAAAAATGCGTGATCGATTTGCACAATTCGGCTTTGAAATTACGTCGCTTTATATAGAAAACCTTTCTCTTCCTAAAGAAGTTGAGCAAGCGATGGATAAACGAACAACGATGGGCGTTTTAGGTGATATGAACCAATATACACAATGGCAAGCAGCTGAAGCTTTGCGTGACGCAGCTAAAAATGAAGGTGGCGGTATGGCAGGTGCAGGCGTCGGTCTTGGCGCAGGTGCGGCGATCGGTAATGCGATGGCAAATGCTTTTACTACTAGCCAACAAACTACAGCATCTCAAGCGGAAGAAAAAATGGCATGCCCTCATTGCCAAGCGAATATTCGTACATCGGCAAAATTCTGTCCAGAATGCGGACAATCTGTACAGCAAAAAAAGGTGCCTTGTATTCATTGCAAAGCAGAAATTACAGAAGGCTCCAAATTTTGTGGCGAATGTGGCACAAAACAGATTACTGAAAAGAAATGTACCGCTTGTAGTGCGGTTAATAACCCAACAGCAAAATTTTGCGGTGAATGCGGTGCGGGGCTAGACGTGTAAGGAGGCCGGCTCGATGAAGGAAATGGACCCTGACTTGAAAACTGTAGAAGAAACGGAAGTAAACCAATGTTCTTCATGCGGCGGAAATACTGTTTACGATCCTGCTTCCAAAGGCATGAAATGTCCTTTCTGTGGCACTGAGGAAGAAATAGAAGCATCTTTGGACAATGCGATAGAACATGATTATTTAAGTGCCCTTGATCATGCGGATCATGTTTGGAATGAGGAAAAACGTGTTTTTAAATGCGATAACTGTGGCGCCGAAACGGTGCTGGATAAAAATAAAGTAGCGGATTTTTGCTCATTTTGCGGCTCCTCACATATCTCTGTAACGGAGCATGATGCAGGCATTAAACCAGCACTCGTCCTCCCTTTCCAAATAGCAAAGGAAGAAGCAATCGATAAATTCAAAAAATGGATTTTGAAAAGACATTTTGCTCCGAATCGTTTGAAGAAAGAATATGAACTTGAAAAACTGAGTGGTGCTTATATTCCCTATTGGACGTTCGACTCTGACACGCGCTCTGTGTATACCGTTAAAATCGGAACATATTATTATGTGACGGAAACAAGAACCGTATATAAAGATGGGAAACCGGTCCAAGTGACGGAAAGGGTCCGTAAAATCCGATGGAGAACGCAAAATGGCCGCTACCATAAATTCCATGATGACGTGTTAGTGAAAGCATCCCGCAATGTCGCCTCTGGTTTGATCGATCAAGTAGAACCATTTCATTTAAAAGAGCTGACGGATTACAAAACAGAATATTTATCTGGATTTTTAGCGGAACGATATTCGATCCCATTAAAAGAAGGATGGTCGGAAGCACGCAGTATTATTGACTCAAGAATTCGTTCAGGTATATTACGAAAAGAAATCGGAGATGAAGTGCGGATTGTAAGAGTAAATACCGAATATAATGACATTACATTCAAGCATATTTTACTGCCGCTTTGGATTTCGTCTTTTACATTTAAAAATAAAGTATATCGCTTTTTAGTGAACGGCCAAACAGGAAAAGTTAGTGGAAAAGCGCCGATAAGTTTTTGGAAAGTCGCATTTGTCACATTACTAACTATTCTTGCAGTTGGTGCAGTCATTCTGTTCCAAGATTTCTTATAGTCCTTTTGAATGTTGACTTTTTTCAGACTACATGACATAATTTCCTTACATTATTAGTGGAGATCTGATCCCTATAGCAACGGCAATGCGTTGAAGAAGACGAGTAGTCATGGTGAAGGAAATAAGAGAATGCGGTCACCGGCTGAGAGCCGCACTTCCCTCTCCCACGATGAACCTACTTCGGAGCAGCTATGGAAACATAGCCGTCCCTTTCGCGATAAGAAAGACGATAGGTGTGTCAGTAAAGCTGGCAAATTTAGGTGGTACCGCGGAAACAAGCGTTTTCGTCCTGATGTTTATAGGGCGAAAGCGCTTTTTTATTTTACATTTATTCAATGTGATATTAAGAGAGGATGGGTCAATATGGAGACGATTGTATTTGTAGGTGCCGGGTCAATGGCAGAAGCGATAATTGCAGGAATGGTCGTTCGCAATACTGAAGATGCGAAAAGAATTTATGTCATGAATAAATCAGACGATGATCGACTCGATTACATGCAAGGTCGTTACGGAATATCGATCGTCTGCCCTGAACGAAAGGCATTAAAATTTGCTGATATGATCGTGCTTGCAACTAAACCGAAAGATATCCGACAAGCCATGGCTGAAATTGCTCCACATTTGAATGATCACACAGCAGCATTGTCTGTCATTGCCGGAACTCCAATCAAAACGATAGAACAAGGATTAGGCATGCGCCCTATCGCCCGCTCTATGCCAAACACTTCCGCTACTATCGGTAAATCTGCAAGTGGTATTGCAATGAACAGCAAAGTAGATCAGCGATGCAAAGATCAATTTATCCAATTGCTTTCTTCCATTGGGATTGTCAAAGAAGTTCGAGAGGAAGATTTGCACGCTGTTACAGCATTATCAGGAAGCGGTCCTGCATACGTTTATTATTTAGTCGAAGCTTTAGAGGAAGCGGCAATTGATAAAGGGCTATCGAAAGAAATCGCACGTGAATTGATCATCCAAACTTTGGACGGTGCAGCATCCATGTTAAAAATGACTGGAGAAGACCCAATTACTTTAAGACAAAATGTTACAAGCCCAGGCGGAACTACGGAAGCTGGATTGAATGCATTGGAAACACGAAAATTCAAACAAACAATTGCGGAATGCATAGATAGCGCTGAAGGAAGATCGCGTGAATTAGGGGCTTTGTCATAATTTACTCATTTAGTGCTGAAGCAGATTTTCTCAGCTTTCGCATGTATTTTGATATACTCGGGGAAACTAATAATTTGCTTATGCTTTAGCTCTCCCAACGAATCCATGACTAAATGGACTGTATTATCCGTATTTATGAGGCAGTAAGTAAAGTTGAGTAAAACAAATGCGATTAGCAACTGATTGGAGGATTTTTAAATGTCCATGTTATTTTCACCTTATACAATTCGAGATGTAAAATTAAAAAATAGAATTGTAATGGCGCCGATGTGCATGTATTCCAGCTATAATGAAGATGGAAAAGTTGAAGACTGGCATAAGGTGCATTATGCAACACGGGCTGTCGGTCAAGTAGGGTTAATTATTGTCGAAGCAACTGCAGTATTGCCTGAAGGTAGAATATCTTCCCAGGATCTCGGAATTTGGAGCGATGATCATGTGGAAGGTTTATCGGAAGTTGTCCGTTTAATGAAAAAGAACGATGCAAAAACCGCGATTCAGCTTGCCCATGCGGGACGGAAAGCAACGGTTGAAGGCAATATTTATGCACCAAGTGCCATTCCTTTTAATGACCAATATAAGACACCCGTTGAAATGACGTTGGATGATATTAAGAAAACGGTAGAAGCATTCAAAAATGCAGCTGTTCGTGCAAAGAATGCCGGGTTTGATATTTTGGAATTGCATGCGGCTCACGGTTATCTGATCAATGAATTCTTATCTCCTTTATCGAATAAAAGGACGGACGAGTACGGTGGACCGGCAGAAAATCGTTATAGAATTTTGCGTAAAATCATTGACGCAGTTAGGTCGGTTTGGAACGGTCCCCTTTTTGTCCGTATTTCAGCAGAAGATTACGCTGACGGTGGAATGACCCCATCTTTGTACGTTGAATTGGTAAGATGGATGAAGACGCAAGGCGTTGATCTTATAGATGTTAGCTCTGGTGCTGTAGTACCCGCAAAAATTGATGCATTTCCTGGCTACCAAGTGCCTTTTGCAGAATTGATTCGGCATGAAGCAGCTATTCCTACTGGCGCTGTCGGATTGATCACTACAGGAATTCAAGCTGAAGAAATATTGAAAAACGGTCGGGCTGACCTCGTTTTGCTTGCGCGGGAATTGCTGCGTCATCCATACTGGCCTTACGATGCTGCGAAAGAATTAGGAGTGAGCATCGATTCGCCGAAACAGTATGATCGAGGCTGGACATTTTAGTATGTCGAACCCAAAACTGCCGCTATTATTTTATAAGCGGCAGTTTTATTTTTTTATTAATTTGTCGTCTTTCCATTCAAAATGTGAGAAATCCTCTGCTATGTGGAGGTTTTGAAAAATCTCTCGTCCCGACTGTTCTAAGTGAGCGATATGATAAGGCAAGAAACGAGCGCTAATATGGTTAGCGATAAGCGAATGAGCGCCTGCTTTTTTTGCGACATTTGCAGCATCACCAATCGTCGAATGACCGTATTCTTTTGCCAAGTCCCCCGTTTCTAAATCGAAAGTGGCTTCATGGATGACGACATCCGCTTCCTTCGACAACTCAACAGCAGCCTCACAAAAACGGGTGTCGCCTAAAATGGCTACAGTAAATCCTGTTTGCGGCTCTCCAGTTACGTCCTTGCTATAAACCGTTTTTCCATTATCCAATACAATATCATGTCCGTCTTTTAGTTTTTGTAAAAGCGGACCTTTTGGAACACCAGCTTCTATTGCTTTTTCAATTAACAGCTTACCTTTTAACGGTTTTTGTTCAATGCGAAAACCAAAACAAGAAATGACATGCTGCAACTCTTTCGTTTCTACTTTAAAATGCTCATCTTCAAAAAGGAAACCTTCCTTTAATTCAACGAAGTGCAAAGTATACGTTAAATGCGTTTTGGAAAGTTTCAATGAAGTAATGATCCATTCTTCGATTCCTTTCGGTCCATAAATTGTCAGCGGCTCGTCCCCACCTAAAAAGGATCGGGATCCTAAAAAACCCGGCAGACCGAAAATATGGTCACCGTGAAGATGAGTGATAAAAATTTTATTAATCTTTCGAGGCTTTATTGTTGTGTGCAATAGCTGATGCTGAGTTGCTTCCCCACAGTCGAAAAGCCAATAGCCTCCTTCCTCGGCCGATAAATTGAGTACTAATGAGGAGGTGTTCCTCTGTTTGGAAGGCATTCCTGCTCCTGTACCTAAAAAAACTATTTCCATGATTGATGCCTACCTTTCTTTCATGCCTCTAAAAATTGAATTCGGACCGAAGCGCTGTTCTAATTGCTTCACTATTTTCTCCATTTTTTCATCTGCAGCATACTTTTCAAATGTATCAATAGAAAGTTGCTCGTACAAATTTGCTGTTGAAATTAAATTTGAGACTGTAATGCCTAACAGTCTGACAGGCTCTCCATCCCAGTGCAATTTAAACAACTGTGCAGCTTCTTTATAAATATCTGTTTCCTTGTAGAGTGGATTTAAAACAGTCCTGCTTCTCGTCTGATTTCTCCAATCAGATGTTCTTATTTGAATCATGACGGAAGTGCCTGCTAATTGACGGCGGTTTAGCCTTTTCGCAACGCTTTTAGAAAGTTGTCGAAATACTTCCAGGCAACCATTTAACTCCGTCTCATCTATTGGCAATGTCGTAGAACTGCCAACGCTCTTTCTTTCATCGGCAGCATCTGGATCAACGGGTCTTGTATCAATGCCGTTAGCACGCTGTCTAAGGCGCAATCCATTTTTTCCAAGCGCAATCTTTATCTTTGCCTCATCTGCATTGGCGAGCTCTCCAATCGTGAAAATACCAATTTCATGAAGCCTTTTTTCCGTGCTTTGTCCAACCCCATGCATCTCGATAACAGGAAGAGGCCAAATTAGATCAGGGATTTGCCGCTTCCTCAATATTGTAATGCCTAACGGTTTTTTCATATCCGAAGCTGTTTTCGCTAAAAATTTATTGGGCGCTATACCGATGGAACAAGGCAAATCCAATTCGCGTAAAATGCGCTGTTGCATTTGTTCTGCAATTCCTACCGCATTCGTTAAACCGCCTATGTCCGTTATATCAATATACGCTTCATCTATCGATACAGGTTCAACGAGCTCAGTATATGTTCGTAAAATGGAAAATACCGCATCTGATGCAATTCGATATTTTTCGCGATCCGGCGGAACAATTACGATTTCTGGGCAAATGCGCTTCGCTTCGCCAACAGTCATTGTCGTGTATATGCCTAAAGCTCTTGCTTCATATGAACATGTGACAAGTATTCCGCGCCTTTCTTTTGGATTTCCTGCAACTGCCATCGGGATTCCTTTTAATGAAGGATTATAGGATTGTTCGACTGATGCGAAAAAACTGTTCATATCAAGATGCAAAATGACTTTGGCTGTTTTTTCTGTTTTATCTAACAATTCTACCTCTCCTCCCGATACGTTGAAAGACGGATGGTTCTCTACCATCCGTCACAGCTTGTATTAACGCTTGAATACTGCGTTATGGCATCTCATGAAACTGATCAGAAATCGATCCTCGGTAACTGAAAATTGCATGGTCCCCTATTTATCATGCAGAAGTCCTCAACGAAAAAAGATAAATTATTGCTCTACCATTTCTTGCTCTTTGACGTATTCGCTAATTGCATCCATCCCTGTTAATGTCTGTGAAAGAATTTCGGGGTTCACTACTGTAATCATCCGTTCTTCTAAATTGGCAATTGTAGTAAAATATGGAGTTTTTGAATACGCCATCAAGCCTGACGAAGTCAATTTGCTTTCAGGTATATCGATTATTTCCTTAGCATCCAATACTAATAAGCCGATATGAAGACTTTCAGTTTGAACGACAACTACTTTAGCATTTTCCTTTTCCCGAATGGTATTACTATATAGAATTTGCTGGAAATCAAGCACCGGCACTAGTTCTCCTCTTATTTTCATAAGACCTAACATATATTCGGGAAGATGCGGTATTGGATTAATTTTCTCCAGCTTTTCAATCGAAACGACTTTTTCTACTTCCAACGCATATTCCTCGGACCCACATTGAACAATTACCGCTTTTATATCACTCATGTCAAAACCTCCTTCATTTCTTTGCGACAACTTTGACAATCTCAATTAAAAGTTCGGTCAATTTAGTAAGCTCTTCTACAGGCATACGTTCATTTTTTGTATGAATTTCCTCATAACCGACGGAAAGGGTAACAGTTGGAATGCCTGCACCGTTAAAGACATTGCCGTCACTTCCACCACCGCTCGTCATCAACTCGGGCTCTCTGCCAACGTTGCGGATAGCGTGCATCGCGGTTTGCACGACTTCGGCCTCCTCGCCAAAACTGAATCCCGGATACATAAGCTTCACTTCTGTCTCCGCTTTACCGCCCATAGATTCCGCTGTAGTTGAAAATGTTTCAACCATATGGTTAATTTGCTTATCCAATTTATCACGGTTAATCGAACGAGCTTCAGATAAAATATGGACCTCATCGCATACGATATTTGTAGCTTGACCACCTTCAAAACGTCCTATGTTCGCTGTAGTTTCGCTGTCAATTCTGCCTAATGTCATTGCAGAAATGGATTTCGCCGCAATATTGATGGCGGAAACACCTTTTTCAGGAGCAACTCCGGCGTGTGCAGTCTTGCCGTGGATAGTCGTCCAAAGCTTTGCTTGATATGGTGCTGAAGTTACAATGCCTCCTACTTTTCCATCACTATCCACTGCATAGCCATATTTCGCTTGGATATGTGAAGCGTCCATCGCTTTCGCTCCGACTAATCCGCTTTCTTCCCCTGCAGTAATGATGAATTGAATATCCCCATGCTCAATGCCTTTTTCATTAATGACTTTCGCCATTTCAAATAGAGCAGCGATGCCTGCTTTATCATCCGCTCCTAAAATCGTCGTGCCATCCGAATAAATATAGCCATCTTCCCGAATTTCTGGTTGAATGCCTCTTCCAGGAACAACTGTATCCATATGGCATGTAAAGTATATCGGATCAGCATCCTTGATCGTTCCTTTTTTTGTTGCAATCAAGTTGCCTGCTCCATGGCCTGTTATCTCTTTTGTATCATCTTCGAAAACTGAAAAGCCTAACGCCTCCATCTTTTCCTTTAAAACATCTACAATTCCATCTTCATGTATTGTTTCAGAATCAATTTTCACTAGTTCAAAAAATTCTTCGAGCAATCGGTCTTCATTCAATTCAACCATTCCTTCCAAAATGAATTTCAATCTATCATTGCGGTTTACGATCTGTAATAAACCGACTTGTTTACAACTTACTCGATACATACGTAATTAAAGCGGAATATTTCCATGCTTTTTATGTGGCCGTGTTTCCTCTTTATTTCTCATCATTTCCAACGCTTGCAATAGTTTTATTCGTGTTTCTCGCGGATCAATTACATCATCTACCATACCGTGTGATGCTGCTACATAAGGATTTGAAAATTTCGTGCGATATTCTTCGATTTTTTCCGACCGCGTTTTCTCCGGATTGTCGCTTTGTGCGATTTCCCGGGAAAAGATAATGTTCGCAGCCCCTTCCGCACCCATTACTGCGATTTCAGCATTCGGCCATGCATAAACGATATCTGCACCGATCGCTTTTGAGTTAAGAGCAACGTATGCACCTCCGAAGGCCTTTCTCAATATAACCGTAATTTTAGGAACAGTCGCTTCTGAGTAAGCATAGAGGATTTTCGCACCGTGGCGGATAATGCCTCCATGTTCTTGCTTTACGCCAGGGAAAAAACCGGTTACGTCTTCGAAAGTGATTAACGGAATATTGAAAGCATCACAAGTACGGATGAAACGTCCAATTTTATCGGATGAATCAATATCAAGGCCGCCAGCCATCACTTTAGGCTGGTTGCAAATTAAGCCGACCGATTCCCCGTTCATGCGTGCAAACCCAACGACTGCGTTTTTTGCGAATTCTGCTTGTACTTCCATAAATGAGTGTTCATCAACTACTTGCTCAATTACTTTTCGAACATCGTACGGGCGGATCGTTTCAAATGGTACGATGTCTGTTAGATCGGGACGGTAATCGTCTTCTCGATCAACTGCGAGGATCGGTGCCTTTTCTTTACTGTTTTGTGGTAAATAGGTCAGTAGCTGACGCACTTGCTCTAAAACGGTCTCTTCATCTTTTCCTCGAAAATGTGCATTGCCGCTTATACGATTATGTACTTTTGAACCACCTAAATCTTCAGATGAAATTTTCTCTCCAGTTACAGTCTCGATCACTTTTGGCCCCGTAATGAACATTTGGCTCGTCTCATCTGTCATGAAAACGAAATCAGTAATTGCTGGTGAATAAACCGCACCACCAGCACATGGTCCTAATATGACGGAAATTTGTGGAATGACGCCAGAGTAGATTGCATTTCTGTAAAAGATTTCTCCATATCCATCCAAAGAAACGACGCCTTCCTGGATGCGTGCGCCTCCTGAATCGTTCAAACCGATAAATGGCGCTCCATTTTTAGCTGCAAGATCCATGACATTCGCAATTTTCATTGCATGCATTTCACCTAATGCTCCGCCAAATACTGTGAAATCCTGCGAAAATAAGTAAACTGGACGCCCATCAATTTTTCCGTAGCCAGTGACTACACCATCGCCAGGTCCAATTTGCTTGTCCATGCCAAAGTCGCGCGTACGATGAACGACGAAAGGATTTAACTCTACGAACGAGCCTTCATCGACTAGTAAATCGATTCTTTCTCGGGCTGTTAACTTTCCTTTCTCATGCTGCCTACTAATGCGCTCATCTCCACCGCCTAATTCTATTTCTCTTTTTTTATCATATAACTCATTGATTTTGTCGTAAATATCCAAATTAAACATCCCCTTTGTCGCATAGTTCATAGAGCACTCCGAAAGATGATTTCGGATGGAGAAATGCCACTTCGGCTCCTCCAGCTCCCAGTTTTGGCTCTTCTTGCAAAAGTTGGACGCCATTCTTTTTCAGTTCTTCCATCCGATTGCGGATATTGGATACACCGAAAGCAACATGGTGAATTCCTTCTCCACGTTTTTCTATATATTTTGCAACTGCCCCTTCTGATCCAAGAGGTTCCAATAATTCAATTTTAATATTTCCCGCATCGATGAAAGCTACCTTTACATGTTGGCTCTTAACTTCTTCAATCCCCAATAATTTGAGCCCAAGTGTATTTATGTAATATGCGAGTGCAGAATCGATGTTCTTGACAGCGATGCCGATATGATCGATCTTTTTCATCTTTCTCCCCCTTTCTCCTATTGTAACGGTTTCACTACAAATCCGCTACACCTTGAGAAATTCATTGTTTCTGTTAAAATAGATATATCTAGTAAGGTAAGGAGATCTGCCTGATGAGCAATAAAAAATTCCAAAAAGTCGTTGTTTATTTAATGGTTGCAGCAATGGTCGTATCCAGTATCATGATTGGCCTTAGCGTCTTGTTTTAAAAAGAAAAAACAGTCCCAGGTTGGACTGTTTTTTCTTTTTGAACAGGGAAGCAATCCCTATGTTGAGATCACTTTTATACTTCTTCACAAAACTCCTCAAATTTGCTTTGCAAGTTGACTACAACTGACATCGGATCATGTCCTTCAATTTCATAGCGGCCAACTTCAGCGACAAGCTTGCCATCTTTCAATAAAGCAAATGATGGGGATGAAGGCAAATGATCTTCTCCGAAATGCATCCGTGCTTGCGCAGTCGCTTCTCTATCCTGACCCGCAAAAACGGTCACTAAATGATCTGGTCTTTTATCGTAATGAATGGCATGAGCCGCTGCTGGCCGTGCAATTCCTCCTGCACAACCACAAACCGAATTAATCATGACCAATGTCGTTCCTGAACGTTTAAAAGCTTCATCTACAGCTTCAGGTGTTGTTAATTGTTCATATCCACTTGCTTCCATTTCTGAACGCGCTGTCTTCGTAATATCTTCCATATAAAAATTGAAATCCATCGTCATGCTATTGGCCCCTTTCCATTTATAATTCCATCATATCAGTTGCTACAGACAGTTGCAAAAGGTGCGTTTCCCAATCTAAACTTATAAGAAATTCTCCAAATACGAAAAAAATTTTATAAAATTTCCTTGAAAGATGAAACCTTTTCCAATTTCTTTCGTATGTTTGTATGCTCGCACTATTTGCGGGTAGATTCAAAAATTTTTTAGGGGGTTTTGCAGTTGAAAAAATTTGCAACATGGGCATTGGCATTCGTGTTCGCTCTGTCATTCGTATGGCCAAGCGGTACAACATTTGCCAAAACTGATTCTATGAAACTATTCATAGACGGCACGGAAGTGGAAGGCTATGAACAACCTTTCATGTCACACGGTGACGTGCTAATTCCGGTAGAAAATCTATTTAGTGAAGCTGGATTTTTAGTTTCAAAAGATGCAGCCGGTAAAGTTAGTGCAACGAACTCTTACGTAACAGTAGAATTCGATGCTGCAAATGGAGTTATTTCAGTAAACGGTGAAAAAGCGGATACTCCATTCCCACTAACTTTGAAAAACTACGGAAACTATGTATCTGGTGAATTCTTATCATCATTAGAAGAATTTGAAGTGACAGTTTCTGAAGATGAGCAATCTGTTAATGTAACAACAAACCGTGTTCAAGATGTTGAAGCATTCTTGGAAAAAACTGCCGCAGCTGATTTAAATAGTTTTTCGGCTAAAATGAAAATCGACCAAGAAATGTCCGGTTTTGAAGAAGGTCCAATAACGATGAAAATGGATATGGACATGAAAATGACGGATAAACCGAATGCATTGCACATGAAGCAAAGCCTTTCTATGAAAGCAGATGAGTTAGATGAAGCTATAAATTCAGAAACTTATCTAACAGAAGAAGGCTATTTCCAAAATGATGGTGACCAATGGGTAAAATATCCTTCAGAAATGACGGAAATGCTATTTGATGAATCTCTAATGCAAATCGATCCGACGGCACAAATGGAGCTTTTAAAAGCAACAATGAAAGGCATCCATGTTTTTGAATATGATGATGTGTACGTCATGACACAAACGATTTCAAACGATGAGTTCAGCGAAATTATGAAGGAAGCAATGTCATTGATTTCAGATATGCTGCCTGCTGACATGATTTCTGTTGAGACGACAGAAGGAACTTCTGAAGAAGCTACAGAAGAAGCTGCAGAAGTTGTGCTTGAAGATGAAAAAGTAGAAGCTGTTGAAGAAGATGAACAAGCTGAACAAGCTGTCGCGGATGAGTCAGAAGATGCATCAGAAGCGGTTGAAGAGAACACATCTGAAGAAGCAACTGAAGAGGATGTCACTGATGAGGCAACTGAAGAGGATGTCATCATTGAAGAAGAAATCGATTTAGAATCAATTCTTGATATGATTCAGTTCAATATCGAAAATTTCTTTATCGTCACTACGATCGATAAAGATACATTCTTCCCGATTTCCACTACAGGAAATACACAAATGACAATCACAGTCGACGGTGAAACGATAACTCTTAAACAAGTAATCGAAGGAACGTTCAGCGATTACAATCAAGTAAAAGAAATCAAAATTCCTGCAGAGGTCATTAATAGCGCTATAGACTTTGAAGAGTATTTGGAAGCTTTAGAAGCGGAATTCGAACAAGAAGCTGCTTAATAAAAATGCTGTTTCACACGTGCTTGCGCACTGTGAAACAGCGTTTTTTTATGAATTGAACAATTTTTCAACTGCATTTGCTACTGTTACATTGCCCTCATTCAATTGCTTTTCAAGAGTCTTGACTTGCTCTTTCTTTCTTTGATCAGCAAAGAAAGAATCAATTAATCGGTCGCGTATCATTGAATGGAACCAATCAGTCGTCTGTGACCGTCTCCTTTGCTCCCAAACTCCGCTTTCAGTCATTTTCCGTTGAAATGAAAGGATCGTTTCCCAAACAGTATCCAGCCCAGTACGTTCCAAAGAGGAAACCGGCATTACAGTCGATGTCCATCCAATCGTCGCCGGTTGCAAGAAATGAAGCAATTGTTTAAACTCTTTAACGGTCTTTTTCGCCAATTTCAAATTGTCTCCATCGGCTTTGTGGACGATAATAGCGTCTGCTAATTCCATAATTCCTTTTTTCATGCCTTGCAACTCATCCCCTGCTCCGGTCAGCACTAATAGTAAAAACATATCAACCATACCTCTGACGACTGTTTCGCTTTGCCCGACACCTACTGTTTCGATAAGCAAAATGTCAAAGCCTGCCGCCTCGCAGAGCAACATTGTTTCCCGAGTTTTTTTATGCACGCCGCCTAACGTACCTGAGGAAGGGGATGGTCGGATAAAAGCATTTGGATGCCTTGCTAATACTTCCATTCTTGTCTTATCCCCTAAAATGCTTCCTCCCGTAATCGTTGAACTTGGATCGATCGCCAATACCGCAACTTTATGGCCCGCCTCTGCCAATTTCAAACCAAACGCCTCTATGAAAGTACTTTTCCCAGCACCAGGAACACCCGTTATTCCAATGCGAATGCTATTTCCTGTTTTGGGAAGAAGTTTTTGAAGCAATTGCTGGCCCGCAGCTTTATCTGCATCCGACGTACTTTCCAGTAAAGTGATCGCTTTCGATAAGTGAAGGCGTGATCCATTCGAAATTTCTTCATATAAACGATCAATCTGATTGTCTTTCACCTTTTTCACAAATCGTTTACGACGGGAAAAGGTCATGCCATCGTGGATTGATTCAATGCCATCTTTAACACTCATTGCACTGTCGTTTTGAAAACGATCTTTTTTATTCACTCGATCACTTCCTCGTAACCTAATGACACATAAATATCCTCAATCACTTTTTGTGCAGCAACTGGAATAACCGTTCCAGGTCCGAAGATGGAAGAAGCACCGTTCGCACGCAAAAATTCATAATCCTGTGCGGGAATGACGCCGCCAACGACAATTAAAATATCTTCCCTTCCAATTTTCTTCAACTCATCTCGCAATGCTGGAACTAACGTTTTATGGCCAGCTGCTAAAGAGCTTACCCCAATGACATGTACGTCATTTTCCGCGGCTTGTAAAGCGGTTTCCTCAGGTGTTTGGAAAAGCGGTCCTATATCTACGTCGAAACCAAGATCCGCGAATGATGAAGCGATCACCTTCGCACCTCGGTCATGTCCGTCTTGACCCATTTTCGCAATCATAATACGTGGCCGGCGACCTTCATTTTCCTGAAACTCCTCAGCCATTTGTTTAACTACTTCGATCTCTTCTGCATTTGAGAAATTTGAGCTATAAACTCCGCTAACAGAACGAATGACTGCTTTATGTCTTCCTGATACTTTTTCAATGGCATCGGAAATTTCTCCGATTGTTGCCCTTGCCCTTGCAGCATCAATGGAAAGCGCAAGCAAATTACCATTCCCCGATTTGGCAGCTGTAGTAATTGCTTGTAATGTTTTTTCCACTTCTTTCTCATCGCGCTTTGATTTCATTTCATTTATGCGCTCAATCTGTTTTTGCCTAACAACAGTATTATCAATATCTAAAATGTCAATCGGTTCTTCTCGATCCAACCGATATTGATTGACACCGACAATTGTTTCTGATTTCGAATCAATTTTTGCTTGCCGTTTAGCGGCTGCTTCCTCAATTTTCATTTTCGGCAATCCGGTTTCGATTGCTTTGGCCATGCCTCCCAATTCTTCGACTTCTTCAATTAATGCCCACGCTTTTTCAGTCAATTGTGCAGTCAGCTTCTCAACATAGTAGGAGCCTCCCCAAGGGTCAATCGTTTTTGTCATCATCGTCTCTTCTTGCAAAAACAATTGTGTATTTCTTGCAATTTTTGCCGAGAAGTCTGTTGGAAGTGCAATTGCTTCGTCAAGCGCATTTGTGTGCAATGACTGTGTATGTCCCATCGCCGCAGCATTTGCCTCGATTAACGTGCGCGTTACATTGTTAAATGGATCTTGCTCTGTCAAGCTCCAGCCCGATGTTTGTGAATGCGTTCTAAGCGCTAACGACTTCGGGTTTTTCGGTTCGAATGCTTGCATCATTTGAGCCCAAATTTTGCGAGCTGCACGCATCTTCGCGATTTCCATGAAATAATTCATTCCGATCGCCCAAAAGAAAGATAGTCGAGGTGCAAATGAATCGATATCAATACCCGCTTTTAAACCGGTCCGTACATATTCAAGCCCATCTGCCAATGTATAAGCCAATTCGATATCTGCTGTAGCTCCGGCTTCTTGCATATGGTAGCCCGATATGGAAATTGAATTGAACTTCGGCATATTGTTTGATGTGTACTCAAAAATATCTGCAATAATCCGCATGGACATTTCAGGCGGAAAAATATACGTATTCCTTACCATATATTCTTTTAATATATCATTCTGTATCGTACCTGATAACTGTTCAGGTGATACTCCTTGTTCTTCTGCAGCTATAATATAAAACGCCATAATCGGAAGAACAGCACCGTTCATTGTCATCGAAACAGACATTTGATCAAGCGGAATGCCATCAAACAAAATTTTCATATCTTCAACCGAATCGATAGCAACGCCTGCTTTACCGACATCCCCAGTCACTCTCGGATGATCGGAATCATAACCACGATGTGTCGCTAAATCAAAAGCGACAGAGAGTCCTTTCTGCCCCATTGACAAGTTTCTGCGATAAAAGGCGTTACTTTCTTCTGCAGTAGAAAATCCAGCATATTGTCGTACGGTCCAAGGGCGCGTCACGTACATTGTCGGGTATGGTCCTCTTGTATATGGCTCAATCCCGGGCATATCATCGAGGTGAGAAAGCTGTTCTCGATCCTTTTCCGTATAAGCAGCTTTTAGTTCAATACCTTCATTTGTAAGAAAAGGTTGCACATTTTTCTCGGGCTGCTTAGTCGTCTTCAATTTATCAAAGTTGATTTTGCTGAAGTCCGGTTTATTCATGATCTGCTTCCCCTTTCCACTTATTCAAAATGCTTTCAATTTTATTGAGGATATTTTGACCTTTGTATATGAATCCGTTTAATCCTTTTGCCGTCCAGCTATTTGTTACATTGTTGTCAAATTTCCCTGCGACATCTACTATCATTTCTTCAGGCAGTCTATTTAAAAAATCATTTACAACGGTTTGGGCAATGTCATCTTTTGCACATATAATTGCATAATCGACCTGTTTTCCATGAATCCAATCAATTGCTTCAGCAGCGTTCACAAATGACGGACTCCATTCGCATTGTATGCCTCCCGTTGACAAGAACCCCGTAACGTAATCAGCACGAGGTTTATAATCTTTCAACGTGCCGAAATTTAACAAGACTGTTTTAGGCTGGTCGTATGCTGTCTGTTTGTGCAGCATTTCAAATGGTGATGCAATGCGTTCAAATGCTTTTATGCCGCTCCAATCTTCAGCAATTTCCGCAACCGAATCCGCATATACATTTATGCCAATCAAAGCTTTTTTCGCAGTTGCTGTTTCCGCCTTGCGTTTGTCCATCTGTTCAGCCAATCGACCGCTTGCAATGAAAGCATTTAAGCCGCCGTTCTGTTCAATGTCAATAAATAGCTCCCATGCTTTTTCAACTAACTCTTTCGTAAGCTGTTCGATAAAATAGGAACCGCCTGCCGGATCCGCAACTTTGCCGACATGCGTTTCTTCTTTCAATATTAGTTGAATATTGCGGCTATAGCGGATTGAACTGTTTGTCGGGCCAGTTAACACGTCATGAGGATGAACGGTAATTATATCCGCGCCGCCTAATACGGCTGCAAATGCTTCATTGCCTGCACGCAGTAAGTTGTTGTACGGATCGAGCTTGGAGAATGATCGCAATGAAGTTACTGCTGCAATTTGTACAGGAGGGTAGTTCTTTACTCCATATGCTTCCGCAAATGCATGGAAAAGAACACGGAACGCACGAAGCTTCGCAATTTCCATGAAGAAATGGGTATCAATTGCAAATCGGACATAAAAATTGGCCGCAAACATTTCAAATGACTCTGCATCATTTGATAGGTGTGCCGCTTTTGCCAAAGCAATTGAAAGTTCTGTCACCGCATCTGCCCCTTCATGGTGTATGTCCCATAGATCAGCGCCAGCCTTCCGAAGATTAGGAAATTTATCTGCGTAATTCCATTGTTCCGTTTGAATGAAACCATTTACACTTTTACGATTCATTTCAGGGATACGATTAAACACGTGCAGAATTGGATCGTCTTTTCTAATATTGATGAAATGAATTGGATATTTTGTAAATAGCTCGGATGCCTTTTCCAAAGATGTCTCATCCCACTCCATCTGTTTCCATCCATCATAAACGATTGCTTCGTTTCCTTTTTCAATGCTTTCTTGAACTTTAAACACCCATTCGGCGCCGTTCGACGCATATGTCCCCTGCGCTATCGTCCATCCCGCATTAGTTTTTTGCTCCCGAATAATTGAAGAGAAGTTTGCATTTCCTCCTTCTATATAAAGCGGCTGTATATCAATGTCTTCTATTGTTGTGGTAATTAATGTATCAAACGGCTTTCCTTTAAGAGATTGAACAGCCAACTCTTTCCATTGTTCATAATCTGATTTTTCAAACGTAATTTGTTTCATTTTACCCACTCCCATTTGCCATGCCCCTTTCAGAAAATGTAAAATTACTACGATATGATCGAAATGAAACGTATTTATGTAAAAATGCAATTGTTTATATAATTAGTGTATCGAAACATGCATTTGATTGAAAGTGAAAATAAGTATGACTAATGAATAAAAGAGCTTGTGCTTCGTAAATGAAAGAAAGCAGCCACTATGCAAAAGGCTGCTTTTTTCATTAATAAACAGATGTGTTTTCAGCGGTTGTCTGTTCTAAGATTTCTTTGACGCGCGATAGGAAGCGACCGGCAACTAAGCCGTCCAATACGCGATGATCAAGAGATAAGCAAAGATTAACCATATCGCGTGCAGCAATCATTCCGCCTTGCATTATGACAGGGCGTTTGACGATTGACTCGACTTGCAAAATAGCAGCTTGTGGGTAATTGATAATACCCATTGATTGCACTGAACCGAATGATCCGGTGTTATTGACAGTGAAAGTGCCGCCTGCCATTTCATCCGACTTCAACTTGCCTGAACGTACTTTTGCAGCCAATTCATTAATTTCACGAGCGATCCCTTTAATCGTTTTTTCATCGGCATGTTTAATGACTGGTACGAAAAGAGCATCTTCTGTTGCGACTGCAATTGAAATGTTAATGTCTTTCTTTTGGATGATTTTATCTCCAGCCCACATTGAATTCATCATAGGGAATTCTTTCAATGCTTGTGCAACAGCTTTTACAAAGAAAGCAAAATAAGTTAAATTGAAGCCTTCTTTTTGTTTGAACTCATTTTTCAATGAATCACGATATTGCACCATGTTTGTAACATCGACTTCAATCATTGTCCATGCGTGCGGTGCTTCATGTTTAGATTTAAGCATATTATTCGCAATTGCACGACGGACGCCCGTTACCGGAATCTCGATATCACCAGCTGCCGACTCAACATGTACCGGTTCGGATTTGTGCGTTGGCGCAGCTTTCGGCGCTGTTTCAACCGATTGCTTCGGAGCTGATACCGCTTGTTTTGGCTGTTCAGCAGCTGTCGGAATAGTACCGCTTTCAATAATTGACATCAAATCCTTGCGAGTAATCCTTCCATCACGTCCTGAACCTGATACTAACGCCAAATCAATGCCATGTTCTTGAGCCAAACGCATAACTGCAGGTGAATAGCGAGCACCGCCATTTTGTTTTTTAAGTGGAGAAGCAGGTTTTTGAGATCCAGCGGCAGGCATCTCGTTAGCCGGTTCGTCTTTCACTGGCGATGCTTCTGCCTGCTCAGCCGAAGCTGCTCCACCCTCTACTTCGATTTTGCAAACGATGACGCCTACTTCGACCGTTTCGCCTTCATTTACGATGATCTCAGTAATTTTTCCTGAAAAGGACGATGGAATTTCAGCAGTCACTTTATCTGTATTCACTTCTGCTAAAGGATCGTACTTATTTACAGTATCCCCTACTTTAACGAGCCATTTCTCGATCGTTCCTTCGGTGACACTTTCCCCTAATTTGGGCATTTCAATATTTTCAATTGCCATTCTCTTTACCACCTCTCCGAATCAATTATGCCTTAGCATAATTGCGTCCAGATTTTGAATTGATGTATGTCCTACAGGTTTTGCATCGGAAGCGAACCATCGCCTATGCATCATAATGATTTAGCATACCCTATCTCCGTAATCTTAGGCGATTGGTTGTTAGAGGGCTTTCCAGCCAAACAAATTGTCATATTGCCATGGGACAATCCCTTCGCTTGACGCATTAAAATTCTGCGAGCTCCCTTGCAGCCTTTTCAACTTTTTCCGGATTGACCATGAAAAATTTCTCCATTGTCGGTGCGTAAGGCATTGCAGGAACATCTGGTCCTGCCAACCGCTTAATCGGTGCATCTAATTCAAACAGGCAATGCTCGGCAATGATGGCAGACACTTCGCTCATGATGCTTCCTTCTAAGTTGTCCTCCGTCACAAGCAATACTTTTCCTGTTTTGGATGCGGCTTCAACGATTGCCTCTTTATCTAACGGATAAACCGTTCGCAAGTCTAAAACGTGAGCTGAAATTCCGTCTTCAGCAAGTCTCTCTGCCGCTTGCAATGCGAAATGGACACATAAACCATAGGTAATGATCGTAATATCGTCTCCTTCACGTTTCACATCCGCTTTTCCGATCGGCAATACGTAATCATCTTCAGGCACTTCACCTTTAATGAGACGGTATGCACGTTTGTGTTCAAAAAATAACACCGGATCATCATCACGAATTGCCGCTTTCAATAACCCTTTAGCATCATATGGTGTAGATGGGATGATAATTTTTAATCCAGGGGTGCTTGCGAACATTGATTCAACTGATTGTGAATGGTAAAGCGCTCCGTGGATTCCGCCTCCGAATGGTGCACGAATGACAATTGGGCATGACCAGTCATTGTTCGAACGATAGCGGATTTTTGCCGCTTCAGAAACAATTTGGTTGACAGCAGGCATGATGAAATCTGCAAATTGCATTTCTGCGATCGGACGCATGCCGTACATGGCTGCGCCAATTCCAACACCGGCAATCGCTGATTCTGCAAGTGGCGTATCAAGTGCGCGATACTCCCCAAACTGGTCGTATAATCCGGTTGTCGCCTTGAAGACACCGCCTTTTCGACCAACGTCCTCCCCTAAGACGAATACGTTTTCATCACGTTCCATTTCTTCTTTCATAGCTAATGTAATCGCATCGATATAGGACATAACAGCCATTATTCGCCCACCTCTTCCTCTTTATAGACATGGCGAAGCGCGTATTCCGGTTCAGCATACGGTGCTTGTTCCGCATATTCTGTCGCTTCATTGACGATCGCCATAATGCGATCATCCATTTCTTTTTCCGATTCGTCGCTTAAAACGCCGACTTCTTTTAAATATGCGGCAAATTTAGGAATCGGGTCTAATTTTCTTTCTTGTTCAAGCTCTTCTGCATCACGGTATAAACGATGGTCATCGTCAGACGAGTGTGCGGTCAGCCGATAGCAAACTGCTTCTACTAAGCTCGGGCCTTCGCCGCTGCGCGCACGATCAGCTGCCTCTTTAACGACTTTATAAACTTCAAGTGGATCTGTTCCATCCACTGTTACACCAGGCATACCATATCCAACAGCGCGCTCTGAAACATGTTCACATGCCAATTGTTTTTCAAGAGGGACTGAAATGGCATATTTATTGTTTTCAACCATGACAACAGTAGGCAATTTATGAACGCCTGCAAAGTTCATCCCTTCATGGAAATCTCCTTGGTTTGAAGAGCCTTCCCCTAAAGTTACAAAAGTGATGAAATCCTCTTTTTTCATTTTTGCAGCCAATGCTACACCAACTGCGTGCGGTAATTGAGTTGTTACCGGTGAAGAGCCTGTCAAAATACGATTTTTACGCTGTCCGAAATGCCCTGGCATTTGACGGCCACCAGAGTTCGGATCTTCCGCTTTTGCGAATGCGGATAGCATCAATTCTTTCGGTGTCATGCCAAAATGCAATACAACACCCATATCGCGGTAGTAAGGGGCAATCCAATCCTTCTCTTTATTAAGTGCATAAGCAGCACCTGCCTGAGCTGCTTCCTGCCCTTGACAGGATATGACAAATGGGATTTTCCCCGCTCTGTTCAATAACCACATCCGCTCATCCAAGCGACGTGCCATGACCATTGTCTCGTATATTTGCAATACATCATCATTTGTTAATCCAAGTTCTTCATGACGTGTTTGGGCCATTTTTTAATCCCCCTTCATATAGGTTAAAAATTACAACAACATCTTACATATGAATGGCAATGCCATCAACGGCAAGTGCCGCTTCACCTATCACCTCAGACAATGATGGATGCGGATGAATAGTGGACGCTACCTCCCAAGGTGTTGCATCTAAGACCATTGCAAGACCAGCTTCTGAGATTAAATCAGTTACATGGCTGCCGATCATATGGATCCCTAAAAGATCGTCTGTTTCTTTGTCGGCGATTATTTTAACAAATCCATCAGAATTTCCATTCACCAACGCTTTGCCAATTGCTGCAAACGGAAACTTGCCAACTTTTACATTGAATCCTTTATCCTTCGCCTGTGCTTCCGTTAAACCAACACTGGCCGCTTCAGGACTGGAGTAAATGCATCTGGATACATTTGTATAATTGATCGGTTCACGGTCGATACCTGCAATATGTTCTACAGCCGCAATCCCTTCATGTGAAGCGACATGAGCTAATTGTAGTCCACCAATACAATCACCGATCGCATAAATATGGCTTTCTTTCGTTTGGAAAGTAGCCTTTGTTTGAATGAAGCCGCGGTCAATTTCAATTTCAGTGTTTTCAATCCCGATACCTTCAGTATTCGCTTGTCGCCCTACAGACACTAACATTTTTTCTGCACTGAATTCCTTCTTCTCTCCATTGATTTCAGCGGAGATCGTGACGGATTCATCTGTTTTAACTAGGGTTTCAGGCAATACTTTAGCATTGACTGCAAATTTGATGCCTTTTTTCGTAAGCAGTTTTTTCATTTCCTTTGAAACATCTGCATCTTCAGTAGGCAAAATTCGGTCAGCGTATTCAATGACCGTCACCTCAACGCCAAAATCATTTAGCATCGAAGCCCATTCAATTCCGATAACACCGCCTCCGACAATAACCATTGACTTTGGTAATTGTTCCATTGCAAGTGCGCCGTCAGATGAAAGGATTTGATGTTCATCGATCTTAAGTCCTTCCAAAGTGCGTGGACGGGACCCTGTTGCGATGATCAGATTTTTTAAAACTAACATTTCATTTTCTTCTCCGTTGTTCATTTCAACAGAGATGGTACCTGGCATTGGTGAGAAGATCGATGGACCTAACATTCTCCCTAATCCTTCATAAACGTCGATTTTCCCTTTTTTCATAAGCGCTGTAACGCCTTTATGGAGTTGTTCGACAATTTCTGTTTTCCGTTGTTGCACCCTTGCGAAATTCAAAGAAGCACCCGAAGTCTCAACCCCGAAATACGATGCCTTTTCTTTTGCCAGTTGATACACTTCGGCGCTTTTTAATAGCGCTTTACTCGGGATGCAACCTCTATGGAGACATGTTCCACCTAACGCATCCTTTTCAACCAAAGCGGTTTTCAAACCTAATTGAGCTGCACGGATAGCAGCTACATAACCTCCTGTACCTCCGCCTAAAATAACTACATCATATTCTTGAGCCATCCTATATGGCCTCCTTCACGCTATCCGATCAAGCCGGATAGATTTTTGCTTGTTCTTCTCCGGTTAAAACACGCAATGCGCCTTCCGATAATGCTTGCAATTCATCTTCTCCCGGATAGGTATGTACATCGGCAATCCAATCAATCCTCGATTTGATTGATTCGATGAAGCCTTTTCCGTAAGCAAGACCGCCCGTCAAAAGAATTGCATCGACTTTCCCAGATAATACAGCTGAGGCGCTGCCAATCTCTTTTGCTACTTG
This sequence comes from Sporosarcina contaminans, assembly GCF_042679045.1. Classification (NCBI taxonomy): domain Bacteria; kingdom Bacillati; phylum Bacillota; class Bacilli; order Caryophanales; family Caryophanaceae; genus Sporosarcina; species Sporosarcina contaminans. Next base: position 96,414 of record NZ_JBHTLT010000020.1, read on the forward strand.
GTACGCCATAGCTTCGTATAATAGCTTTGCATTTTCATCGCCGTTTTCAATTCTCTTTTCTACCTTCACTGCGTCATTTGTCCCTAAGTAGCCGACAAGCCCGCCAGAGCCTACTAACATCGACATGATTTCATCACGGTAGTATTTACCTGAAAAGCATAAATCGATTAAATCGCCGGCTGGGACAGTTCCTGCTCGCTCAGGGCTGAACGGGCCATCTCCATGCAAACCATTGTTCACATCGATCACTTTACCGTATTCATGGCAGCCTACAGTAATCCCTCCGCCCATATGCACGACAATCAACCTTAATTCGTCGTAACGTTTTTCGATCTGTTTGGCGTATCGCCTTGCTACTGCTTTTTGATTTAATGCGTGAAAGATCGATTTACGATCAATGTGCGAAAACCCAGAAATACGTGCAATCGGCTGCAATTCATCGACGACAACAGGGTCGACGATGAATGCTTTTACACCTAACTCAATGGCAATTTCATTTGCTATAATGCCACCTAAGTTTGAGGCATGCTGGCCTGAATACCCTTTTCGCAAATCTTTCAACATAGCTTCATTCACTTCATAAGTGCCGCCAGAAATCGGTCGCAGAAGGCCGCCTCTACCACATACAGCCGACAATTCATCCAACCGAATTCCTTCTTTTTCAAGCGTTGATAAAATTGCCTTTTTCCTGAAGTGGTATTGATCAATGACAGCGGGATAATCCGCAAGCTCCTCCGAAGAATGTCTCAATGTGCTTTCAAGGATGAGTGTTTCGTTGTTGAACACACCAATTTTCGTCGATGTGGATCCTGGATTAATGATCAAAATTTTATAGATTTGATCGTGCAAGATTATCCCTCCCGACTGTATTATTTTTTGCGTGAAAGTACGCTTTTTTCATTTTGTAAAAATTGGCCTCTTGATTTTGCTACACGTGCAATCCTTTCTTCCGCTAGACGGTCTGCCGCAACATAGGAAGGAATATTATCACGTTTTGAAATTGCAAAGATTTGTTCGATCGTGTCGTAAATACCTGCTACGCGTTTCATTGCGCGCTCGCGATTGTAGCCAGCTAGTTCATCTGCGACATTAATTACACCACCGGAATTGATGACATAATCAGGTGCGTAAACGATGCCCATTTCATGGATGCGATCTCCGTGTTCAGGGTCTTTTAGTTGGTTATTCGCAGATCCTGCAATGACTTTGCATTTTAATTGTGGAATCGTTTCATCGTTAATAATTGCTCCAAGTGCACATGGTGCAAAAATATCTGCATCTTGTGAGTAAATTTCATCAGCTTCGACTGCAATTGCTCCGAAAGCTTCTACTGCACGGCGAACAGCATCTTTGTTAATGTCCGTCACGATCAATTTCGCGCCTTCTTCGTGCAAGTATTCGCAAAGTGTATATGCGACATTTCCGACTCCTTGGACAGCAACAGTTTTGCCCTTTAAAGAATCATCACCGAATGCTTCTTTTGCAGCTGCTTTCATGCCTTTATATACACCGTAAGCTGTTACTGGGGACGGATTTCCTGAAGAACCAAATTCTGCAGAGACGCCTGTTACATAATCTGTTTCCAAGTGGATTAAGTCCATGTCTTCTTCCGTCGTGCCTACATCTTCCGCTGTAATGTATCTGCCGTTCAAGCCTTCGATGTAACGACCGAACGCCCGGAACATTTCTTCGTTTTTATCTTTCTTCGGATCACCGATAATAACGGTTTTACCGCCCCCTAAGTTTAGACCAGCAGCTGCGTTTTTGTACGTCATACCTTTCGCAAGGCGGAGAGCATCTTCAATCGCTTCTTCTTCACTTGCATACGTCCACATACGTGTCCCACCTAAAGCAGGGCCCAAAGTCGTATCGTGAATTGCGATGATTGCTTTCAATCCAGAAGTTTTGTCTTGGCAAATGACAAGTTGTTCGTAATCGTGAGTTTCCATATATTTAAAGATTTCCATGTTGTTATTCCTCCTATAATTCATACAAATTATTTTTTATTTTGATAATGAAGCTGTTTGAATTGCAACCGCGAGTGAATACAATTTGCTTTCTGCGCTATCCGCCCTAGACGTTAGCACAATTGGTGCTTTTGCACCGGCAATTACTGCTCCTACTTTAGCTCCCGCGAAATACATAAGCGATTTATAAAGAATATTGCCCGCTTCTATATTCGGTACTGCTAAAATGTCTGCTTTGCCTGCCGTACCGTTGCGGATCCCTTTTTGCTCAGCAGCTTCTAAAGAAATGGCATTATCAAGAGCCAATGGACCGTCAACTATGCAATCCTTTATTTGTCCCCTATTGTTCATTGCGACAAGCGCTGCAGCGTCAATCGTTGGCTGCATTGCCGGATTGACTGTTTCAACTGCACAGAGCGGAGCGACAATTGGCATTTCTACGCCGCAAGCCTTTGCGACAGAAACCGCATTTTGAATAATTTGCGCTTTCGCTTCAAGATCAGGTGCAATATTCATGGCAGCATCCGTTACGAATAACAACTTGTCGTACCCTTGTACTTCAAAAGCAGCAACATGTGACAAGATACTATTCGTCCGCAAGCCATATTGTTTATTTAACACCGCTTTTAAAATAACTGCTGTCGGTAAATTCCCTTTCATTAACACATGCGCTTCTCCAGTCGATACAGCTTTGACAGCATGCTCCGCAGCTTCCTCAACTGTTGTCGTGTTTCGGAAGGATACCCCGTGCTGGTTTAACAGTCGTGGGAACTTTTCTGTTATGAGTTGTTGTAGTTCCGCCTCTTGTGCGAACAGTAGAAAGTGTGCTATCCCTTTTTGCACTGCTATTTCAATCGCTTCAAGCACTTCACGATCTGCGGCAGACGCAACAGCTACGATTGGCGGATCTTTCATGGAGGACTTTTCAATCAGTTCATCCAAAGTTGTCATGACAACACCTTCTTCTATATAAGTTTGTGCTTCTCCATTTTATAATACAAGGAACGTAATGAAATGCCGAGCCGGTTAGCTGTTAAGGATTTATTGCCATCATGCTCTTCCAATGCTTTTTCCAATATAGATTTTTCGTAATCATCCATAATGGACGTAAGCGAGCTCTTTTCGGGAAGCACGTTATCTTCTGAATTTGTACCGATTGTCTGCAATGAACGTTTAATATCTTCCTCATCAATAATAACAGAATTGGGTTTCATATAGATCATCGCACGGCTAAGAACGTTTTCTAATTCACGGACATTTCCTGGCCAATCATGTTGGCGTAGTCTTTCCTTAGCAGCAGCTGACAATGCTTCCACATTCATGCCGAATTCCTGATTTAACTTAACGAGCAAATGATTGACAATTTCCGTTATGTCTGATTTGCGGCTACGCAGCGGTGGTATATGGATGGACAACCGATTTAGCGCATAGTATAGTTCCTCATTGAAAGAACCTTCGTGAATTGCTCTCTCTAAATTTTTAGAAGTTGCCGCGATAATCTTTACATGTGCATGATCATGCCGTTGACTTTCTAATTGGGCATTGCGTCCTCCGTTTATATAATCAAATAGTCGGATTTGCACTGGTTTTGTAAGCGCTGTCACTTCATCTAAAAAGAGCGTACCGTTTATTGCTTCTTTCAATAAACCGATCCGATCACCGGTTACTTCTCCTTCTCCAAATAGTTCTTTTTCCATTAATGAAGAATCGATCGCACCGCAATTAACTCGAATGAATTTACCCGATTTTCTTTCGCTTGCGCTATGTATTGCGTTTGCAAACAGTTCTTTTCCTGTACCGGCCTCACCTCGCAACAATACTGCAATATCCGATTTAGCAGCTAATTTTGCCTGCTCTATCGATAGATGGATGTCTGCGGAATTGCCGTGGATATCCGCGAATGTATAGGTCGCTTCCAGTTGTCGGATTATTTCTTTTGCCCAATCCAATTCTTTCATCAGCTTACGTATTTCGGTTATGTCATGAATTACACCGACACTGCCTTTTAATTGATTATTGACGATAATCGGCGCAACATTGACGATGACATCTCGATTATCTTCCCCAATTTTCATATTGACACCGCGTACTGGTTGTTTCGTTTCCAACACTTTCATATGAATGCTTTCGCCTTCATTAATGTCAACTGTAGCAGGTTTTCCAATGATTTCGTCTTGTGTGAGCCCAGTCATTCTCGTATATGCTCTGTTCACTAGCACACCAATCCCATTTTCATCAACGACGGAAATGGCATCGTCACTTGATTGAATGATTGCTTCTAACATCGTTTTCACTTGCTTTAAGCCGGTTATTTCTTCTGCTAATTTGGTCACTTCAGTAACATCTTTAAAAACTGCAAACGCACCAATAATCGTATTATCTTTTGATGCCAACGGATATCGGGAAGTGACTACTTTTGTACCATTCGGTAGAATTAGCTCTTCATTCAATTCAATTGTGCCAGATTCCAGTACTCGAACAAGCTTGCTTTGAGGGATTACATCGGTAATAAGTTTCCCGATTGCTTCATTATCAGAAACTTCCAACATCCTGCAAGCGCTTTCATTGATAAAGTCAATGTTGCCTTCAGGACCTATTCCGATCATCCCCTCGTCTACCGAATTAAAAATAAGGCGTTGGCGTTCTATTTCATTTTGTATGCGTTGCATAGATTTGCCATTCTCTTTCAAAAGGCTGACAATGACATTCGCTACCGACCCTGGAATGAGCAATGTGTTCGGTGGAATATTCTCCATAATATTGGAAAAGACAGTGTCATCTCCTGTAACATCAAAGACAATGTGAATGTCTGAACGTAAAAAGGCTTTCCAATCCGTACCGGTGCAAATACCATGCTCCCTTGCAATTTGCAAACCGGGAGCTTGTTCATCCTTGTCGACAATTGCTTTGACATTCATGGATTTCAATTTCAGAAATAGGTTCAGAATCGTTGTTCCACCCGAGCCTGCCCCGACAATGAGAACATTTTGCAAGGATATTCATTCTCCTTTAAATAACATGCAATCTTTTGCAAATCTATATTTATCATACACGATTGCACACTTCTTGACAATCATTGTTAAGCAGGTAAAATTAAAAACGTTAAGGAGATTGATATAAATGGCTCGAATGGCGGCTTTCATCGTTCTTTTAATCCCGATACTCATTACAGCAGGCGGCATAAAGCTAATGCGGGATTCACTTTTTGGTATTTTGTTTAGCCCTTTTCCGTTCATCTGGCTTCAGTTCATCGTTGGACTGATTATGTTCAGTGCCGGAATCGCTTTTTTTGCAGGCTTCCTTCTTCGGCGCGACCGTCGAAAAGGTAGAGTGCAAGAACGTTTCAAAGAGAAATAATGAATTGCGGGACATAGGAAAAACAGGCGAAGAGATATTAAACCTTCGCCTGCTTCTTTTACAGTTATTTATTTTATGCTTTAGAAGCGGTTAGGATAGTCAGTGATCCATCCATCTACAAACGCGGGAGGATTTTTCGCTATTTCCTCATGGCCCGTAACTCCATAGACTCGCAACTTTTTTCCCGTGTTGACCATATTGCCAAGATACGGTTCCTTCCATAAACGTTTATGGAAATTAAACCCATCCGCAGCTATATATTTACTTAAATTATTCCAATCAACCGCTTTTTTTCTCATAAGCAAAGCAGTTTCAACTTTTTGATCAATTTCCTTCACGTTCTCCAATAAAGTGTAATCGAAAGAAGATATATGCAGTTCTCCTATTATCGACGCCTTTTCAATTATTTCCTTAATCGAATTTCTATTTTCTGCAACACTTTCTTTCAACTCTATGTTCAACGCCATATGATGCATTTCACAAAACAAAATTGCATCAATGAGCGTTGGGATCGGGTGACCGAAAAGTATTCGCCAAAACTTTTTTCCAACTTTTAACTGCTGTAGTTCAGATGAATGGATATCCGTTATATTTTGCTTCACACCCGCTACTCTAAACATATTCAAATCATGAATGACGACAGGGACTCCATCTGCAGTTAATTGAACATCCAATTCGATTCCGTCTGCTCCCATATCATACGCTTTCTGAAAAGCATCCATCGTATTCTCATATTTGTACGCAGATGCCCCCCTATGTGCAAAAACAATTGGTCTATACATTAAGGACATGATCGACAACTTCAAAAACGCCCTTTGTTTCTTTATTTAACGAAGTGGATTGATCGCCTATTTGAATAATTACACCTGGATAAGCTTCCTTTGATATTTCTATTTGCGGGCGTACTGCTGTTCTAATTTTATACATTCCCGCTTGAATTTCTTGATCAAGTTCAACTATTTTATCTTTGCTTAGTTGGACAGTCTCTTTCAGTTTTTCATATGCCGCTTCTTGTTCTCCTCGAAGGGATGCTCCTAACTGTTCTATTTTCAATAGCTGTTGTTCCAAATGGCTCACTGTAGTTTGTACATCTTTCAATTCTTGAGCCATTTGCTGTATTTCAGAGTAAATCAAGTCTTTATTCACTCCTTTGGCATGAAGATGAGTCATTCTCTCATGCTGGTTTCCTGCATATCCGCATTCTATTCGATATAATGCTTCAATATGTCCGCCAATGATTTTGCCTTTATTTTTATCAACAAATATACGTTCCGCTACTGCATCTGCTCCTAACATATAGAAGCCGACATGAATATTTTGCGCGAAAAGTTTGCAGTTATTTGCATGTTTTATAAAAATATCGCCGCGCGCTTCGATTATTGTTGTACCTCCGCCGAAGACGCCGCCTTTTATATATAAATCACCTTCAGAAGAACAAATCTCTTTCGCATTCGTAACGCTTTCATTTCCTTCAATCGAAATGTCGCCGACTGCGTTAACTGAATAACCCGCCAATACTGTTCCATAAACCGTTACAGCTCCTTCAAATTTTATGGAACCTGTTTCTGGCCCAACATCTCCATTAATAATTAAATGCTGTCCTACACTGACAATATCCCCTGGCAAAAATTCCAATGCTCCTCCAAACATTGCCTTTAATACAGTCTTTCCCTGTTCCTCAACTTCCACAACAGATTTTCGGTCATATGTAAGTTTCGAGTCGGCTCCCCGCTGCGCTTCAATTGTATTCCCAAATACATCGCTGCCAGGAATGCCGTCTGTCGGTGGAATCTTTTCTCCTAACCATTGACCTTCTTTAATATGTGTAACGAAATTCATTTCATAATAATCAGCTATTCCGTCTTCCCTTATAACAGGTTTTCGCTCAGGTTTTTCGATATATGTAATTTTTGCATCTTCACCTTTTTGCGGTTTTTTCCCTTCAGCTACTATAACAGTAGATAAAGGCAGCAATTTCATTGAAGACAAAGATTTTCTGCCACAAACGACACCATAATCATCCAACAGTTTTTCTGCATCTTTTATATATTGGTCTCTATTTAATTCAAAATCTTCCATAGTTACATTAAATGTTATTTCTGCTGTCAGTTTATCTTGAGATATATGTAGTTCAATGACTGGTAAATAAGAGCCGATCGAATTTTCATTCCCTACATCTGTAAGCGCTTTCCTAAGTGCAGGGAAAGAACTGATCTTTATTCGCGGATTTTCCTTCGTAATTTGGTCAAATGACTTAAGCTGATATCCCGCTTTTTTTAACTTTAACAATACATCGTTTCCACTCACATATAAATCAAAATAATCATTTTGGACTAGCAAAGCCAACACCCCTTCACTCTTTCAGTTGCGCTCTTTCATTATAGTATTATTATCAGAAATTTAATAGCTGTAATGCTTAAATAGGTGAAAAGTCAGGGGTAATGAAAAAGGCCACCAGGATTTTTACCTGATAGCCGATTATTTGGTTATTCAGAGAATTAACTCGCCATATGTTCCAAGCGAATCTTATCAGCTATCATAGCTATAAACTCACTATTTGTAGGCTTGCTTTTTAAATGATGCACTGTGTAGCCAAAAGTTTTCGAGATAACGTCATAATTTCCTCGATTCCATGCAACTTCAATTGCGTGTCTGATGGCGCGCTCTACCCTTGAAGGCGTCGTGTTATACTTTTTTGCGATATCGGGATATAAAACTTTTGTTACCGATCCTAATAGATCGACATCTGTGTAGACCATCTGGATGGCTTCACGGAGGAAGGCATACCCCTTAATATGAGCAGGGACACCGATTTCTTTAATAATGGACGTAATTGTTGTGTCCAAAGCTCTTTGACTGAGACCAACCTCCTCAGTTTGATTGTTTTTCACTGGCGGCTTCGTTTGCTTTTGCTTTCCAGCCACTTGGAAGATTTGAGTGACGAGCCGATCGAATTCAAAAGGCTTCAGCATAAAATAAGACGCACCAAGCCCTCCAGCTTGAGCCATAACATCTTCCTGACCGAAAGCTGTCAGCATAATAATTTGTAAATCGGAAAGACTTGAATCATCTTTTATCGTTTCCAAAACTGCAATTCCATCTAAATGTGGCATAATAATATCTAAAAGAAGCACATCTGGCATTTCTTCTTTCAATTGGCTTAAGCATACCCGACCATTATGAGCTGTCCAAATCACTTCAAGTTCCGGATGCTGCTCGAAATAGACCCCCATCATTTTTACAAGTTCCTTATTGTCATCTGCAATTGCAATTTTCAATTTCTCCATTCTTTTTCCCCCTACGGTCATTTTCATGCATTAGTCGTATTGATTTGCAGCGTATAGGAAAAATTCGACATCTATCTGTAAAACCCTTTCTTATATTTAAAAATACATCTTATGGAGGATAGTTTCGTCAACGTTCGACGAACTATGCAGCAATCAACAGAAGATCGACATAAAAAGACTGCTCCATCCGTCTGCTCATACCGGATGGAACAGTCTTTTCTTCCTTACTGTTTTTCACCATTTCTCATCGTAATTAGGAACAGACCTGCTCCTTTTTTCGGTTCATCCACAAACATGTGAGTGACAGCTCCGACAAACTTTCCATTTTGGATGACAGGACTTCCGCTCATTCCTTGTAAAATGCCGCCTGTTGTTTCCAATAGTTTAGGATCTGTCAAAATGAATTGGAATTGCTCTTCCTCGACTTGTGTAATTCGGATGGAGAATGACTCGACTTCCGTGCCTTTTACCGTAGTAAAGATTTCTGCATCACCTGTTTGCAATTCACTTGGCTGCATAATCTTCAACGGTTCGGATAACACTTTCTTATAAGCATCGTTCCACATGCCGAAAATGCCGTATATGCCGTTCGTCTTAATCGTACCAAGATATTCGTTGTTATTTACGATGGAAGATATTTTATAACCTGGTGAGCCTGGTTCACTCTTTTTAATTTGTTCAATTTCCGAAAGATAAATGGCGCCTTCGCGAAAAGAAGGGGGTGATTTCAAGGAACTATCGACGATTTGATGGCCAAGTGCGCCGTATGTCCCTGAATGTGGATCGACATACGTCAGCGTACCGGTTCCTTCCGTGCGGTCTTTTAAAAACGGAAGCAGCCTTTTTACAGTTTCACTTTTTACGTCAAACTGCAAAGTTTCACCATTACGATCGATTGTTAAATGAAATCGTTCTTTTTTCTCCTGTAGCGTTTGTTCGAATTCACGTAATGTATGGATGGATTGTTCGTCAATTTTTTTGACTCCATCGCCCGCTTTCAGCCATTGGCCTTCATAGATCAATACGTCATTCGTTACAAATACGCCGGACAACTCCATTTGAATCCCGATGGAATGTCCCATTGGAATAAGCGTATCCTCCTCAGCAAATGCAGCTGAAGTAAAGGATGAAAAAATCAAAAATACGGCACACGAAACGGTAAACGCCAGACGTCTACTCCATCCCATAGTTCACCTCCTCGATGAAATGTACTATTGGTATGTCCGTTCAGCGCAAACTTATGAAAGGTACTTTCAAGCAAAAAAACGCATACTTGATATGTATACGCGCTACTACTCCGTAAACCTTACCTGTATCGGACGATGCTCAAATAATGTTTAGGAAACAGCGAATTTTTTTTTAAGACGTCAAGCGCTTCTGGTCAAGTTACAGAGTTCATTTTTTTACTCAAACGAAAAATGACTGTAGACAAAGTTAAAAAAGTACTTTGTCTACAGTCTGGAGCGCATATGTATGCGTTAAAACTAAAATTATGACCGAAAATCAGCTTTACGTTCCTCTGCCATGGATAATAATTCTTCTGCATGCTGCAATGTTAAAGGTGTTATTTCAGTTCCCGACAGCATTCTTGATAGTTCTTCAGTACGTTCAATTCCTGTTATATCACATACAGATGTTGTCGTACGATCTTTTTTCACTTCTTTTTTAATCAAAAAATGATGATCCGCCATTGCTGCGACTTGCGGCAAATGCGATATGCATAAAACTTGCGAATTGGTTGCAATCATTGCAATTCGTTCGGCAATCGACTGGGCAACGCGACCACTTACACCTGTATCCACTTCGTCAAATATAATCGATGTGATCCCTTGATGCTTTGAAAAAATTGTTTTCAAAGCCAACATAATTCTTGACAATTCCCCACCGGAAGCTATTTTCACAAGCGGCTTCAATGGCTCTCCCAAATTCGTTGAAATAAGAAATGTCACATCATCAAAACCATTTAGATCAAATTGATTTGCCACTTTTCTTTCGACCGCCACTTTAAAGGTGGATTTTTCCATATGTAATTCCTTTAGCTGTTGCATGATCGCCACTTCCAAATGCTTAGCTGCCTCTTTTCGGATTATCGAAAGTTCATTCGCTTCGACTTCCAAATCTTTTTGAAGCTGTATGAATCGCTCTTGTTCTTGAGCAAGTCGTTCATCACGATTCATTAGCCGATCAAGGTCCTCCGCAATTTTTTCGCGGTACAGAAGGATATCTTCTATCGTTGCCCCATATTTTCTTTTTAATGTGAGAAGCTGTGCCAGCCTGTCTTCAACGTATGATAGACGCGACGGATCAAATTCCATCCGATCAATTTTATTTTTCAATTCATGAGCCGTATCTTGAAGAACGTAAAAACAATTCGCAACTAATTCGGATTGAGCTGTCAATTCTTTATCGATTGACGCAGCATCTTCCAAGTCACTCATTGCAGAGCCAACCCAGTCTAGCGCATGCATATCCCCGCTAATGGATTCATAAGCAGTATTCAGCCTTTCAAATAATCGATTATAATGCTGAAGTTTCATCTTCTCTTCTTCTAATTGTTCCTCTTCCCCAATCGTTAATTGGGCTTCATCGATTTCTCTTAACTGGAACGAATATAAATCAATTCTTTGCGCTACTTGTTGCTCGTTTTCATTAGCGGTCATTAGCTTACGCTTTAATTTTGAATAACGGTCATATATGTCAATATAATTTTTATAAGATTGCAAGAAGGTTTCACCGGCAAATTGATCCAATAAATGAATATGCCGCTTCTCTTGCATTAATTCTTGGTTATCATGTTGGCCATGAATATCGATTAATTGAGAACCAATTTCTCTTAAAATAGCAATTGTCACTAATTTCCCATTTACTCGGCATGTCGTTTTGCCTGAAGCATTTATATCTCTGCGAAGAATGAGCGTGCCATCCTCTGTTTCTATTCCCAATTCTTCAAGTCTTTGGAATACCGGATGCTCATCATCGTCAATCGTAAACATGCCCTCAAGCTCAGCTTTTTTTTCACCATGTCGAATAAACTCCTGCGATCCTCTTCCTCCCGCAAGAAGCTGTACGGCATCAATAATAATCGATTTCCCTGCCCCTGTTTCACCAGTCAGTACTGTTAGCCCATCATCAAATGTAATCGAAAGCTGTTCGATAATGGCAAAATTTCTTATTGAGAGTTCAGCTAACAAACTATTGGTCACCTCGTTTCTTCACAACCTTATTACTATATGTGACTCGATCACCAGACAGATAAATGGTTTTCAAAAGCAGGAAAGCACTAATTGTTCTTCATTCCTATCGAGCTGCATATAGATGCGAGGAACCGCCGCTGAATCTATTTACAGCATCTCCAGCAGGCGGGACTTCACTTGAGTAGTAAGGTTTTCATCCCTGCATATAATCATGCACGTATCATCACCACATATTGTACCGAGCATTTCATCCCATCCTAAGTTATCAAGAAGTGAGCCTACTGCATGTGCATTTCCAGGCAAAGTCTTTAAGATGATAAAGTGACTGGCACTGTCAATGCTTACGAAAGCGTCTGTCAGCATACGCCGGAGCTTTTCTTCCGTATTGAAACGATGGACAGGCGGAAGACTGTATTTATAGCGGCCGTCAGACAATGGCACTTTAATGAGGTGCAATTCTTTTATGTCGCGGGAGACTGTTGCTTGCGTAACATCCACTCCCGCTTTCTTTAATTTATCGACTAGCTGATCTTGCGTTTCGACTTCCTCATTCGTAATGATATCGCGAATTCTTAAATGCCTTTGTCCTTTATTCAATACAATCACTCCGATGTTAATTTATCAATTTGTCACTTTTCTAACACCCATATCGGTTTGTCTGCAAAGTGAAATTTAGTGTAACGCAGCGTACGCTTCATCAACTAACTGAGTGAACGCTGTTTTGTCAAATGGTTGTTCCGGGCTTTCATCTGATTTTAAATGGAATAGAAATTCAATATTTCCTTCTCCGCCTGTAACCGGGGAAAATGAAATCCCTTTTACTGAAAAACCTTCTTGAATTGCAGCTTCCGATATTTTCAGCAAAACATCGATATGAACATTTCGGTCCCTGACGATACCTTTTTTACCGACGTTCTCTTTGCCTGCTTCAAATTGCGGTTTCACTAAAGCGATGACATCGCCATTCTGTTCAATTATTTGTTTAAGCGGAGGCAAAATTAATTTTAGAGAAATAAAGGAGACGTCAATCGTTGCAAATTGAGGTTTCCCATCCTTAAACATATCAGACGTCGCATGCCGGAAATTCGTTCTTTCCATTACTGTTACACGCTCATCCTGTCGTATTTTCCAGGCCAATTGATTCGTTCCAACATCCAATGCATAACAATGCTTTGCACCATTTTGCAATGCACAGTCTGTAAATCCGCCAGTTGACGAACCGATGTCCAAGACAATTTTATTTTCGACAGAGACATCAAACACTCCAAGCGCTTTTTCAAGTTTTAACCCGCCTCGGCTAACATATTTCATAGCTATGCCTTTTACCGTCAGCGGAGCATCAATTTTTATTTTTTCACCAGGCTTGTCCAGTCTTGTTTCAGCAGAATAAACGATGCCTGCCATAATGGACCGTTTAGCCTGTTCGCGGGTTTCAGCAAGTCCACGTTGCACTAATAATACATCGACCCGCTCTTTTTGTTGCCCATTCGTCATACAATTTCCCTTTCGACCGCATGCTTACGGATCATTTCTTCCATGTCTCGTTCAAGGTAATCTACCGTTAAATCGATTTCTTCGAGCAGTTTATCAACGCTGCCATGTTCGATAAATTCGTCTGGAATGCCAAGTCGATGTATTGGTGGCACAGTCTCCATCACATCATGAGCATATTCAATGACAGCGCTTCCGAATCCACCCGCTAAAACAGCCTCTTCTACTGTGACGATCGGTTTTCCATCTGCAAACAATTCACGAAGCATTATATTGTCCAATGGCTTTATGAATCGTGCATTGACTACTTTGACTTGCATTCCTTTTAGAGATAGCCTTTCAGCAGCCTGTAATGCCATCGGAATGGTAGTTCCAAATGTAAGAATTGTTCCGTCAGTCCCTTCCCTAAGAACTTCCCATGTTCCGATCGGTATCCTTTTCAACTGCTCGTCCATTGGCACACCGAGTCCATTGCCTCTCGGGTATCGCATCGCAATAGGCCCGTCATCATAAGATAATGCTGTTTTCACCATATGTTGTCCTTCATTTTCATCTTTTGGCATCATGATTACTAAGTTTGGCATATGACGTAGGAAAGCGATATCGAAGACTCCTTGGTGTGTTTCACCATCAGCTCCGACTAATCCTGCTCTGTCAATGCCAATAAAAACATTTAAATTTTGCCTTGTAATATCGTGGAGCATTTGGTCATAAGCACGTTGTAAAAACGTTGAATAAATTGCCAAGAACGGTTTCATGCCTTGTGTTGCGAGTCCGGCAGCCATTGTAGCAGCATGTTGTTCTGCTATACCGACATCAAAAAATCGATTTGGAAATTCTGCTGCAAAATTTTCCAATTTGGAGCCGACCGGCATTGCTGGTGTTATTGCAGCAACTCTTTTATCTTCACGGGCAATTTTACGCACCGTTTCAGCAACAAGTCCACTCCATGATGGGGCAATAGTTGGGGACTTCACAAAATCTCCTGTTTCAATTTTATATGGACCCGTACCATGCCAAGCTCCAATTTTGTCGTCTTCAGCAGGTCGATATCCTTTTCCTTTTTTCGTAATGACGTGGAGCAAGACAGGTCCTTCCATTTTTTTGGCGTATTGAAGATTACGCTCTAAATCATAAAAGTCATGACCATCAATTGGTCCTAAATAAGTGAAGCCCAATTCTTCAAAGAATACACCAGAAACAACAAGATATTTTAAACTATCTTTAAGCCGCTCTGCAGCTGCCGCCATTTTTCCACCGACTGCTGGGATCTTCTTTAAAATATATTCCAATTCATCTTTAGCAGAATTGTATTTGCCGGCGGTGCGCAGTTTGCCTAAAACAGAATGAAGAGCACCGACATTCGGGGCAATTGACATTTCATTATCATTTAATATAACCGTCATATTCGTTTTCATATGACCAATATGATTTAATGCTTCAAGTGCCATTCCGCCAGTTAGCGCTCCATCCCCAATTATTGGGACGATGTAGTTCTTTTCACCTTTCATATCCCTTGCTGCTGCCATCCCCATTGCAGCTGATAATGACGTAGAGCTATGGCCGGTTTCCCATACATCATGTTCACTTTCAAGCATTTTAGGAAAGCCGCTTAGCCCTTTGTATTGACGAAGTGTGTTAAACTGTCCTGCCCGTCCTGTTAAAATCTTATGTACATATGCCTGATGGCCTACGTCAAAGATGAATTTATCAGTCGGACTATCAAATGTTTTATGCAATGCGATCGTCAATTCCACTACCCCTAAGTTCGGGCCGATATGACCGCCAGTAACGGAAAGGTTCTCGATCAGGAATTTACGGATTTCTCGAGATAATTGTTCCAATTGTTTCTTATCGAGCTTTTTAAGAAATGATGGACTTGTAATTTGGTTGAGATCCATCGTCATCACGCACCTTCATAAATTAATTGCCTAATTCGCATCCTTGTAGCTTACATTATAGCAAGAAGGAACTTTAATACAAAATCTTTCAGCAAGCTTTTAGGAGAAAATTCATTTTTTTCAATGAAAAGGCTACTTCTAAGGCGAATTGTTAGTAGCGTTTAAGGAACATAGCAGAAACATTTTTCTTTATGCAAGTCTTCCCATAATATAATTAGCAAACAACTCCAATAATGGTTGCTCTTTCTTTAAAAATGACAGATTTTTAATCGATAGGTCATGGTATTTCAATAGTTGCTGTTCGGCTCCTTCTAAGCCTAACAAAGCAGGATATGTTGATTTATGGCTCGATGCATCGCTATTAGCCGTTTTTCCTAACGCTTCCGTCGTTGAAGTGACATCTAAAATATCATCTTTTATTTGGAACGCAAGACCGATATGTTTTGCATATTCCTTCAAATAGCCAAAAACATCCTCATCTGCATCCGCTAAAATTGCCCCTGCCTCAATACTGAATGAAAGAAGTGCACCTGTCTTATGCATATGGACATTCTCCAATTGCTCCAAGTTCAGCCGGGTAGTTTCCCCTTCCATATCTAAGATTTGGCCTCCTACCATGCCGGTTGCCCCTGCTGCGTCTGCCAGTAGCTTGGCTAACCTGACTGCCTTTTCTGGCGATGTGTTGTCCAAAGATGCCATTAATTGAAATGATAGTGTAAGCATTGCATCTCCTGCTAAGACAGCTGTCGCTTCGCCGAATACTTTATGGTTCGTCGGTTTCCCTCTTCTGAAATCGTCATCATCCATGCACGGAAGATCGTCATGGATGAGTGAATACGTATGAACGAGCTCTATTGCCGAAGCTACTTTTAATGCATCCTTTGAAGTTGCGTTTAAATCTTCTAAAACAGAAAGTACTAGTAAAGGTCTTATTCTCTTACCGCCGGCGTTTATTGAATAAAGCATTGCATCTTTTAACGACTTGGGCATTTGCAATGATTGTACAATTCTATTCATTTCACTATCGATGATCGGTATATTTTTATCAATAAATTGTTTTAGTTTTTCACTCATTGTTTTCTAATCCTTTCGCTGGATCGAAAGGAGTTTTGTTACCATCCTTATCGATGATCGAGATCAGCTGTTGTTCCGCATCCTGCAGTTTTCCGTGACAATAAGCGGACAGCTCCATACCTTTTTTATATAATGTGATGGCCTCTTCCAACGGAACATCTCCAGTTTCAAGCTTTTGGACGATTTGTTCTAAGTTGGACATGGCTTCTTCAAAACGAAGTGTTTCTTTATCCATCTATTCTTCCCCCTCGTCATATACGTTAACTGACTTGACTTCCGCTCTTAAAGTTCCATCGGGCATGCGGATGTCGATTGGATCGCCCTTTTGGAATGCTGCTGCACTGCTCACGACTTTATCGTTTTTGTAAACGATGGAAAACCCTCTTTCCATCACTTCGAGCGGATTCAAAGCTTTTAGCGTCCTGACAACCGAGCCAAATTGGTCTTTATAAATTCGCAGCTCATTGTGAGTCGCGCGCGTCAATCTTTCGGTCAGCAATGCTGTCATATTGCTTCCTTCCTTGATACGCTGTATAGGTGAATAATAGGTTAGCAAACGATTCAGCCTTTCATGCTCCGCCCTCCGATTCGTCGTTAATTCGGAGCGGCTTCTTGTCAATCGGTCGTCAAGATTACTTAATCTTTCTGTAAATGGTCGATATAGCCTTTCCGGAAATTGAAGCGGATAAGATTGTTCAAAACTATTTAGCCGTTTACGTTCTATTTTAATTTGATTTGAAAAGGATGTATACAATGAACGTTTTCGCTCCAAAATTCTTTCAAATAGCTCTTCCTTCGATGGAACCGCCATTTCGGCAGCTGCTGTAGGGGTCGGAGCTCGACGATCTGCAACAAAGTCGGCAATGGTCGTATCCGTCTCGTGGCCGACCGCACTAATAATAGGAATTCGGCAAGAAAAAATCGCTCTTGCGACGGATTCTTCATTGAATGCCCACAAATCCTCAATCGATCCCCCACCACGTCCTACAATTAATACATCGATGGAATTTACTGATTCTGCCATTTGGATTGCACGGACGATGGATGGCGCTGCCTGGGGGCCTTGGACAATTGCGGGAAATAAAATGATTTCTGCCAACGGATAGCGCCTTCCAATCGTAGAACAAATATCCTGTATCGCCGCTCCTGATTGTGCGGTAACAACACCGATTTTTTGTGGCAACAGAGGGAGTGGCTGTTTAAATTTTTCATTAAACAATCCTTCTTTAGATAGCTCTGCTTTTAACTGTTCAAAAGCTAAATAAAGCGCTCCAACACCATCCGGTTGCATCGTCTGAACATACAACTGGTATTGGCCGCTCGCTTCATAGACATTGACATCGCCCGTAATGAGGACGTTCATTCCATCTTCTAACTTAAATTTCAAATTGCTTGCAGCCGATCTGAACATAGCAGATTGAATTCTGCTTTTATCGTCCTTTAACGTAAAGTAAATATGCCCGCTCGGGTGAACTTTCAAGTTTGAAAGTTCACCTTTAACGAACACATTGCGCAAATGCGGGTCGGCATCGAATTTTCTTCTTATGTATTTTGTTAATGCTTGGACAGATAAATAGGAATCTGGTTGCAACAGTTTCACCCCCGACCTTACTATGAACGCTGTCTCTCTATTGAAAAACAGCGTTGATTTTTTATGTCGACAGAATCATTATGCTTTTTTGCTGCATCTTCCTTCAGTTACAGCCATTTCAGCACTTCTTAACGTGTTTTTCAGTAGCATTGTAATTGTCATCGGACCGACCCCTCCAGGGACAGGTGTAATGGCAGCTGCTACGGCTTTCGCTTTTTCTGTGTCGACATCTCCGCATAATTTTCCATTTTCATCACGATTCATGCCGACATCAATGACGACAGCTCCTTCTTTTATATGTTCGTCAGTAATGAATTTGCTTTTGCCAATTGCTGCAACGATAACATCTGCTTGCTTAGTAATTGAAGACAGATCCTTCGTTTTTGAATGGCAATAGGTTACGGTTGCATCCTTTTGTAGGAGCAGTTGTCCCATCGGTTTACCGACAATATTGCTTCTTCCAATAACGACAGCATGTTTACCAGCTATATCCACACCGGAGCGATCAAGCAACTCCATAATGCCATATGGTGTGCAAGGCAAAAAAGTTTGTTGGCCGATAAGCATTTTACCTACATTTACTGGATGAAAGCCATCTACGTCTTTTTTAGGATCAATTGCTTGGATGACAAGATCCTCATCAATATGCTTTGGCAAAGGGAGTTGGACTAAAATGCCGTGAATTGTATCATCTGCATTTAAACTTTCAATTTGCTTCAAAAGTTCTGCCTCTGTCACCTCTTCTGGAAGGCGAATTACTTCGGATTTCATGCCGACTTCTATGCTTGATTTTTCTTTGTTTCGAACATAAGTATGCGAAGCGGGATTATTGCCGACAAGAATAACCGCAAGTCCAGGCTGACATCCTTTCTCTAGCAATTTCCTTACTCCATCGTTGATTTCCGATCTCAATTCCTTACCGATTGCCACACCATCAATCAACTTAGCTGTCATCCTCAATTCCTCCTATAGTTTATTTATTTTTGTTCAAATTTGGATAAAACCCCATTGACAAAACGTCCAGATTTTTCATCGCCAAATCGTTTGCAAAGCTCAACTGCTTCATTCAAAACAACACTATGCGGAATTTCATCTTCAAATAGCAATTCGTATACTGCTAGTCTTAAAACCGTTCTTTCGATTTTCGGAAGTCTTTCCAATGACCAATGTTCAAGCTTGTCTTCAAGCGTCTTGTCAATTTCCTCTTTATGGTTGACAGTCCCCTTCACCAATCTTTCATAGAATGGATCTATTGGCGATTCTATAATATACGTAATTGCCTCATCTATTGACATTTCAGTACGGTCAAGCTGAAATAGTGTTTGAACCGCCTTTTCGCGTGCTTCTCTTCGCTTCATTCGTTTTTCTCCTCCACAACTGTGTCTCTCGGGCTTTATCATAGCATATTCACGATAAGAAAAGCATCATCCAATAATGGACGATGCTTCTATAATCATTCAGTGTCACTCAACGAATCGAATTCAATCCCTGTTATATGGACATTTACTTCTTTCGTTTCGAGAGAAGTCATATGGTAGACGGCGTGACGGACCTGCTTTTGGATTTCCGTTGCGACAGCAGGGATAGAAAACCCATACTGAACTACGCAATAAACATCTATGACGAGGCCTTCATCGACCCAATCCGTCTTAACGCCTTTACCGTGAAACACTTTACCAAACTTTTCAGCGACGCCAGTAGCAAAGTTGCCTTTTGTAGCGGCAACGCCTTCCACTTCGTTCGTCGCTATGCCGATAATCACTTCAAGAACTTCAGGCGCCAATTGGACACGACCCAAGACGGCGTTTTTAGACGAATCCATACCGACAAATGATGGATTTTCCTTTTCGGCCAATCTACTTCTCCTCCTTTTCCATAACGTTCTCGATTTCATACTTAGTGCATCACTTGATATTTCTCCAAAAACTTCGTATCAAATTCTCCGGACTTAAAAACTTCATGATCCATTAAACTTAAATGGAACGGCACTGTCGTATCGACTCCTTCGATAATAAATTCATCAAGCGCCCGTTTCATGCGCGCGACAGCTTCCTCTCTTGTATCAGCATGTACGATCAGTTTGGCAACCATGGAATCGTAAAACGGCGGGATGCTATAACCCGTATACATCGCTGAATCGACTCGAACGCCAAATCCGCCAGGAGGCATATACATCGTCACTTTTCCCGGAGATGGCATGAAGTTTTTCGCAGGATTTTCAGCATTTATACGGCATTCGATCGCCCAACCGTTGAACTGAATATCCTTTTGGCGATATGCCAATTTCTCCCCTGCGGCAACTTTCAACTGTTGTTTAATCAAATCGATGCCCGTAATCATTTCTGTAACAGGATGTTCGACTTGAATACGTGTATTCATTTCCATGAAGTAAAATTTTTCATTTATATGATCGAATATAAACTCTACTGTGCCCGCACCTCTGTAATTTACAGCTTCAGCGGCTTTTACAGCAGCTTCTCCCATTTCTTTGCGCAATTTTGGCGTCAATGCAGGAGAAGGGGCTTCTTCGACCAATTTTTGCATTCTCCGTTGGATGGAACAGTCGCGTTCTCCGAGATGAATCGTATTGCCGAATTTATCGGCCAATACTTGTACTTCCACATGGCGGAAAACTTCAATGTACTTTTCAAGATATACCCCAGGATTTCCGAATGCTGCTGCAGCTTCTTTTTGGGTAATTTTGATGCCCTTAATAAGCTCTTCTTCGTCACGCGCGACACGGATACCTTTTCCGCCTCCGCCAGCTGTCGCTTTAATTATGACTGGAAAACCAATTTCCTTCGCAACTTTCAAGCCTTCCACCTCATCCGCAACGATACCATCTGATCCCGGTACAATTGGAACGCCGGCTTGTTTCATCGTTTCTCTCGCAACATCTTTCGTGCCCATCTTCGAAATTGCATCAGCTGTCGGACCGATAAATTCAATATTTACTTCTTCACATAATTCTGCAAAGCTTTCATTTTCAGCTAAAAAGCCGTATCCAGGATGGATGCCATCACAGCCTGTCAACTTCGCGATACTAATAATGTTCGAGAAGTTCAAATAGCTGTCTTTTGAAAGTTTCGGACCAATGCAATATGCTTCGTCAGCGAGCTCCACATGCATCGCTTCACGGTCTGCTTCAGAATACACCGCAACCGTTTCAATTCCTTCTTCCTTACATGCACGGATAATGCGCACCGCAATTTCTCCGCGATTTGCAACTAATACTTTTTTCATCTTGTCACCCTCCTCAGTTTTGTTTCACGAGGAAGAGAGGTTGTCCATATTCAACCAATTGACCGTCTTCCACTAATACCTCGACGATTTCTCCAGAAACTTCTGCTTCAATTTCATTAAATAGCTTCATCGCCTCTACGATGCAAACTACTGAATCCGGTTTCACTGTATCTCCTTTTTGTACATACGGAGGTACATCCGGGGAAGAAGCCTTGTAGAATGTTCCGACCATCGGAGATGTAATTTTATGCAAGGAAGCATCCTCTTGGGCAGGCGCAGAATCCTGTACAGGTGCAGCTTCTTCCGCTTTCGCTGGAGCTTGAGCAGGTGTAGGCGCCTCTTGTTTCGGAGTTTCTGCTACAGGTGCTTGCACTTGTTCTTGGATAGGAGCTGCGGCTTGTTTAGCTGTTTCTACAACCGCAGCTTTGCTGTCCGCTTTCTCCAATTTAATTTTTGTTCCTTCTGACTCAAATGTAAATTTTTCAATAGAGGATTGATCGATTAGTTTAATTATTTCTCTAATTTCTTGGATTTTTAACATGAACGATTCTCCTGACTCAATATGATATAGTTCCCTCGCTTCTATTTTAGACGTTTTTCGCGCATTTTGAAATAGATAACAGGGAAAACAGCGTAAAAATCCCAATTCCACTTGCTAATAAAGAGAAAAAGACCCATTTTGGGCCTTTCATTACGTTTTTATTCCATAAATACAACTTGTACCTCGCGAGCATCTTCCCAGCTTGTCATTATATATTGTGTGATTTCATCTGCCATTTTGGCAGAATGGCCTTCATCAACCGATAATACAGTAACATCAACTTTTCCATTATCTTTACGGACGAACGCATCCGGATAGCCTAATTCTTTAATATGAAGCTCCATTAATGCCTCTGCAGATTCTCGCTTTATAAGCTCATCCATTTCTTCATACGCTGCCTTTTTTTCTTCCGCAGTTATATCAGGAGAAGAAATTTTATTTGTCAATTGATCTCTCATTTGGCTTCGTTCATTACGCGCTTCCATTCGCATTTCTTCGAATCTTACAGAATCTGCAAATACCGATGTCGTTTTACTTCCATCCGAAGAAGTTTCCTTTAAAATTGTCTCTTCCTTGTTTTTATCCCCAAAAATGGCCATCCCATCGAGTTGCATTGGTGCTTCCTTTCTCAAATAGAAGATCGAAATAACAGCTACGAGACTAAGTAATGTTAAAAACCAAACAGTTCGCTTATTCGCTTTCAAGTTGTTGCCCCCTGTTCTTCATTTTTTGGATTTGAATCCGATGTTCAGGCAATTGGAGTACTGCCGAAAGCATTCGTTTCAGTTCATTTTGTACTTTTGGATTTTCTACGCCTTCCGCAACGACTAACATGCCTTTCAACGAATTTTCCTTTTTGGCAGCCGATGAAGATGATGTAAAATAGTTTGATAGGCTTGCCCCTTCTGCTTGGTCATAGTGGAAGTAAATATGCACTTCCCCTATCCCTTCAATTTTCATTAATGCTTCTTCCAATGCCGCAGCTTCCCGGCTCTCCACTCCTTTTCCTTTCTCCCCCCCAATTGAACCAAGCGTCGTATTCATGAAAATGATGAAGAGCACGATAAAAGTGCCTAAGAGGAATAATTGAGTTTTTCGTTTTGGTTTTTGCATCATCATTTCATTCCTTCGAGCCGGATATGGTCCTTATCATCTATGATGCATAGTATGCTTGTTTAGAACAGGCTATGACCAAAAATCGATGCGATTGAATGAATGATCCAAATTCCCATCGTCAACTTAAAAATCGGCATCATATCCGTTTCCATCTCTTCTGGCAACAATAGCATGAGAACTACAGATAAGATTGCAATCAACAAAACACCTGTTAAAAATCCAACCAAGCGTTTTCCTCATTTCACTGTAGTGATCAATTTAATTAAAATAATGGAAAACAATGCCGTATAAATGAATGCGAACGCAACTAAAAATGATACGGCGCATAATGTAAATAGCGTTTTCCCGATATCATCAAGCACGCCAGTTACATCTTCATTTGCGAATGGTTCAATCAGTGCAGCCGTCCAGCGATATAGAAATCCAATCAGCAATGTTTTAAGTGTTGGCAGCAAAGCAACTGACCAGATCGTTACAATGAGCCACCCTCCGATAAAAACGCTCGCGCCTGATGAATAACGGCCGATTGCCCCCAAACTATCTGTTACAAAGGAGCCTATGAATGGAACGTTTTGACGGATTAATTCCTTTAAGGGTTCGCTTGTGACACCAGACAATGCCCAGGAGATTGTCCCTCCTGTCGTAATAAAAATGGAATAGGCCGCAACTATAGCAGAAACAACTCCTAATAGAGAGGACCTAAGTAAATCCGCCAATTTTGTAAAAGGCATTTCCGGCTGGAATCGCGATACGATGTCAAAAAGCAATGCGGCCGAGAGGAGCGGTATTAAAACGATATCCGAAAGTACGATTGCACCGTTTGCAAATAGCAGCATTGCAGGTTGGAAATTCAGCATATTGAAAGTTCCGCCCGCTGCTAAGATGCTTGCTGTCAATATTGGATAAATGGAAACAAATAATGCAGCAATCGATTGTGTAATGGAACGAATTTCCATCAATTGTTCAATTGCTGGCTGCAAGACGACTGTGAGTACGATCAGAAATAGAATGAGCCTCGTCCATTTGTTGAATGAAGGAACGAGAAAATCGATGATCAGCACCATCAGTGTGGCAATGACCACGATGAGGAAACTATGTAGAACTGTACTAATAATTGGTTCAATAAAGTCGAACATTGGATTCTCATCCGATCATTTAATAATTAGTTTTGAAAGTGCATCGATCATCTCCGACAGTTGCGGCAACCATAACGATAAAATAGCAATTTTAATTGCTAACCGTGCAACTGCAGCAATTGATCCATAACCCGCTTCTGCAATGTGGCCAGCGATCATTTCTGATAAATAGAATAGAAATACGCTGCCGATCAGTAGTTGTGGATACGGCTTTGGAAAAGGCGCAAATAGTTGCATGAAGGTTTTGCCGAAAGGAAGTACGATTGTTACAGTCATATAAGCGAGAAAGAAGAAAAAAACAGCAGCGTATAACATAGGATGCAAATTTTTCGACGCAAAGGAGATAAGCAGCAGCACAAGATAGATGACAATAAGATGAAAAAGTGTAAGCATCAGAACGCCAAAGATAGCCACTGAAAGAATTCCGTAATTTCCGTGAAGAAAATCCTTAAGAAGCGGAGCATCTCAGCGGCAATATAAATATAGGCAATAAAGAAAAGAAAAAACGAAAACTCCTTTTTCCCCGTCGATTCGAAAAACACATGTAGAAAACCAATTACTAACCCGATGCCAGCAATTCTCAATAGATCACTCAATTCCAATTCGGGTGCCTCCTCCATGTCACAATCTATGTATCTATCCGAAATAATATACAAACACAGGGCTTATTTATAATTGTTTATTTCGTAATGTAGAATCTACATGAGATATTGGTTTACTAAGCCCGGTTATTGTGAAAGCAGTATTGTAGTAATGCTAAAGAATGAACAAAAGCTACTGGTTTCAACCAATAGAAAAAAAGCACACTTTGCAATCCCTATTCGGGCTACAAAATGTGCTCATAAGCATGTTCATATTAAGCTCTTGATACGTATTCGCCTTCTTCAGTATTAATGATCAGTTTATCGCCTACATTAACAAAGAATGGCACTTGAACGACAAGCCCAGTTTCCATTTTAGCTGGTTTTGAACCGCCACTCGCAGTATCTCCTTTAATACCTGGCTCTGTTTCAGCAACTTCCAAGACGACTGTCGCAGGAAGCTCTACACCTAATACTTCGGACTTGAAAGAAATGATGTGTACTTCCATATTTTCTTTCAAATATTTTAATTCCTCTTCAATTTGAGTTGAAGGTAATTCGATTTGCTCGTATGTTTCATTGTCCATGAATACATGATCATCGCCATTAGCATACAAGTATTGCATGCGGCGGTTGTCGATTTGCGCTTTTTCGACTTTCTCGCCCGCACGGAACGTTTTTTCATTTACATTTCCCGTGCGAAGATTACGCAGTTTGGAACGGACGAACGCCGCTCCTTTCCCTGGTTTAACGTGTTGGAAATCAATGACACGCCAAATATCGCCTTCAAATTCAATCGTAAGACCTGTTTTAAAATCGTTTACTGAAATCATGCTGTTTCCTCCGTTTAATCCTTATAGGATAATTAATTCTTTTGGTGAATGGGTGAGTCTTGCGTTGCCATCTTCCGTAATTAGGATGTCGTCTTCGATACGGACACCGCCAATGCCGGGTAAGTAAATGCCTGGTTCAACCGTAACGGCCATATTCGGTTCCAATACAGTTTCTGAACGGAATGACAAAGCAGGTCCTTCATGAACTTCAAGACCGATCCCATGACCAGTTGAATGCCCAAACGCTTCATCGTAGCCCTTTGACTTAATATAGTCACGAGCAATTGCATCTGCCTCTATACCAGTCATACCCGGTTTGATCTGTTCTAAAGCCAATTGTTGGGCAGCTCTGGTCACTTCGTATATTTCTTTTAACTTTTCAGAAGGCTCACCTACTGCAACCGTTCGTGTAATATCCGAAATATAACCATTGTAAAGCGCTCCATAGTCGAGTGTCACAAGTTCGCCAGATTGGATTACTTTATCGGAGGCAACGCCATGCGGCAAAGCGCCCCGCTCTCCCGAAGCGACGATAATGTCAAAGGAAGATGAAGTCGCTCCCAATTTACGCATATACATTTCCAGTTCATTTGAAACTTCGAGCTCTGTCACACCCGGTTTAATAAACGTGCAAATATGTGTAAACGCATCATCTGCAATTTTCGCAGCGTGCTTTAACACTTCAATTTCTTCCGGTGTCTTAATGAGACGAATCTTTTCAATAATGCCAGCTACCGCTTTCAATTCTGCTGACACTTTTTCCTTGTACATTTCATACAAGCCGTAGGAAACATGATCTTTCTCAAAGCCAAGTGTGCTGATTTTCATGGCCTCCACTTGTTTGGCAACTTCCTCGATGATCGTCTTTTCATGTTGAACGATTTTGAAACCTTTCACTTGGTCTGCTGCCTGCTCAGTATAGCGAAAATCTGTAATGAAAACTGCATCATTTTCAGAAATGATTGCAACGCCGGAGCTACCTGTGAAACCTGTAATATATCGGCGATTATAAGGATTTGTCACTAATAATGCATCAAGCCCTAACTCTTTTAACGCTTCACGTAATTTTGTCAGTTTCATAGCTTTACCCCATTTCTTCTGAGAAGGAAAGCTTGGAGTGCAAGTTCATATCCACCAGTGCCGAAGCCGGACATTTGTCCAATGCAAACCGGCGCGATAACGGATGTTTGTCTGAACGGTTCACGACTATGTATATTTGAAATATGGACTTCGATAACGGGCACATCCACTGCAGCGACGGCGTCTCGCAATGCAATGCTGTAATGTGTAAACGCCCCCGGGTTGAAGATAATGCCATCGAACTTCTCATCGGCTGCTTCATGAATTTTATCAATCAATTCACCTTCGATATTTGATTGAAAAAACGCGAGATCAACAAGCCGTTCAGATGCGATGTCTATTAGATGCTGCTCAACATCCGCCAATGTTTCTACTCCATAGATTCCTACTTCCCTTTTTCCAAGCCGATTCAAATTTGGTCCATTCAGAACAAGCAATTTCACCACCACACCATTCCCCTCACCATTTTCTTTCCCATTTTATCATATAGTACCGTTGCCGCAACCTATTTCTGTTGATCTGCAGAAAGTTTCTTCATATAAACGGCTGTTCCGATTATAAAAAGACTGACGATCGCATTAATTGAAAAAAAGGGGATTGAAAATGCTTTAATTCCTTCTTTCAAAGTATGTGGCATTCCAATTGTCCAGTCAACCGCCGCTGTAATAATAAGGCTAATTGCAATTGCAGTCACCATTGGCGGTATTGCTGTAGTCCATTTTGAAATCGCATAAAAAACAAAACATACAACGAAGAGTACGAGAAATAATAATGCCCATTTTCCATACTCATTCATCCACCCTTTTCCAGTCCAAAATTTCAACCATCCAATAGGGGACCAATGTATAAAATTGAAAAAGTGCAAGAACTTTAAGGAGATTGTTGTGAAAATAGCTGCAAATAAAGCTGTTAAAAACATTGTTTTATTCAATATATATCCCTCCTGCTGAAAGTGTCGGGAAATTCATGTTTTTTTAAACCTAATGGGTGGAGGAATGCCTGTTTTTTTTGTACAATAGATGGATAAAGAAACGACAAGATCGTTTTGCAAGACTGCAATTTTTTGACAGGCGATCTTATAATAAAATATTTTTTATTAAACTAGCGAAGGTGTTGATTGATGGATGAGTAAAAAACAGCAGCCACCTGCTTATGGAGGGCAAGCGTTAATTGAAGGCGTCATGTTCGGCAGCCGTAATCATACTGTGACGGCCATTAGAAGAAAAGATGATTCCCTTGATTATTATTATGTACCTAAAGAACATAAACCTGTCACTTCCAAGTTAAAAAAAATACCTTTCGTACGAGGGGTTGTAGCATTAATTGAATCCGCTGGAATTGGCTCAAAGCATTTGACGTTCGCCAGCGAAAGATATGATATCATGCCAGGCGAGGAAGAAGAGCAAGTCTCTGAGGAACCTTCAAAACTTTCAATGATTATTGGCGTTGCAGCAGTTGGAGTGCTATCATTCCTATTCGGTAAGTTCGCTTTTACATTAGTGCCCGTCTTTTTAGCACAAGCATTGGAATTTATGGCACCTGGCAAAACAGCCCAAATTCTGTTGGAAAGCTTCTTCAAGTTACTCTTGTTGCTCTCCTACATTTCGTTAATATCTATGACACCGCTCATTAAACGTGTTTTTAAATATCATGGAGCAGAGCATAAAGTGATCAACGCTTATGAAAATGGCTTGCCCTTAACTGTCGAAAACGTTCAGGCGCAATCAAGATTACATTACCGTTGTGGAAGCAGTTTCCTCCTGTTTACTGTTATTGTAGGTATGTTCATTTATTTCTTAGTACCTGCTGACCCATTCTGGCTTCGAATTGTGAATCGTATCTTGCTCATCCCAGTTGTGATCGGTGTGTCTTTTGAAGTTCTTCAATTTACAAATAGCTTACGCAATATTCCGGTATTAAAGTATTTAGGCTATCCTGGATTATGGCTACAGTTATTGACGACAAAAGAGCCCGAAGACAAGCAAGTCGAAGTGGCAATCGCCTCCTTCAATAAACTGCTTGAAATTGAAGAGGTAGGTATTGAAAACGTTGAAATTTTGAAAGCTGCAGATAACGCAGCCACTCAAACAACTGTATCAGTGAATTAATAAGCCATGATGAAAACGCTCGGGTGAATACTTTTCCGAGCGTTTTCTTTTTCGAACGCTTGCCTTAGAACGTTCGACGATACGAAGCCGTACTTGCTTACGCAATGCATCAATAAATCTTTTATTATTTTAATCGCTTGCAGCAAGCTTATTTAAACTTGAAACAATTAAACTGCCAAATTTATGGATATCATCAATATAATTAAAAGTAGAAAGATCATTTGTATACAAACGATTGTACATTCTAACAGCGACTGCATTGTATTGCGGTATGACTAAACAAGAACATCCAGACGCCCCTAAAATTTGATAAGATCCTTTCGGAATATGAGCCCCCAACTCATTATATGGATAACGTACCTCACCGTCTTTAACCCACCAGAACGAACCGAATTTCGGTAGATCATTCGGCCAAGCAACCGGGCTTTGTATCGATGTCACACGATCAAAAACTTTTCCCGGAAGCACTTGCTTTCCGCGAACTTTTCCTTTATTTAGGTGCAAATTACCCCAAAATGCCAATTCCCTTGCATTTACATATAAATTTCTTTCATCCCCTCTATTTGAACCAATTCGTAATGTAGCGTGATGATCGGGCGAATGAATATCACATACTAATCGATTGTCTCCTTCTGTGACCCAACTAGTACTCGTCCAATTTAGTGGCTTGAATACTCTTTCGGTAAGCAATTCACTTACACTTTTGCCAGTAGCTTTGTATAAAATTTTTGCAATTATGTCTGGATTTTTCCCCTTCCCCTCGATATTTGTTCCTAACTCAAATAGTCGACGCACCTCTTTATTGGCAAATTTCAACCCCGAAGAACGGGACAATAAATGTCTTATTGTCGTCTCACCAAGAAGATCTTGATCATATTCAAGCAAATAATCGCATATTTTATCATCTAAACTTAAATATCCTTCTTGAGCGGCGATGGAGATCGCTAAACTGATATAAGTTACACGAACAGAATAAACATTAAATCGTGATAAACTATCAATTTTCCTCGCTTCATTCCCAAAATGATGATAGCCAGAATACCATTCATGAACAATTTTATCGTCTTTCATAATGAGTAGAGCAGCTCCAGAGGAAGACTTTTCTTGTTTTATTTTTTCTGTATATGAATTGAGTTCTTGAAAAATGTCACCTTTCCTAATTCCCATCATCCCATTTCTTCCCCTTCATAATTTCTTTTTATTCTTAATTTATCATAATAAAAAACGGTATCCAAACTAGAAATTACTTCAGTTTGGATACCGTTTGAGCAACCTTCAAGGTGCTGTATGTTTTATTCTTATAATCCGCATTTCAGTTGAGCATTACAATTTGTACAAGTATTGCACCCACCGATTTCTTTCACAGTACCCTGCCTACAAACGGGGCAAGTGTTGCCGACTTCAGATCCGATCGTTACGTTTGTTGAACGGAGATCTTGAATTGTATCAATTAAGACGACTTTCCGTTGTTCGATGAACTCTTCCGTCATCTCTGTTTCAGGCTCCATCGTATTCTCTTCAGCTTTCAGTGTAAGGACTTGGGAGTCACGGCTGCCGTCAACATAGACAGTTCCGCCTTTCGCTCCACCTTTATATAAACGCTCATAGACGCTTTCGACCTGTTTTACTGAATAGCCACGCGGAGCATTTACGGTTTTCGAAATGGAGCTGTCAATCCATCGCTGAATAATACATTGTACGTCTGCATGGGCTTCTGGAGATAAACTCATAGAAGAGACGAACCAATCCGGCAATTGATCTGGATCAGCTTGAGGATTACTTTCCAAGTACTCCTCTACAATACCGGCTTTCACTTCAATGAATTTACCAAGACGTCCGCTTCGATAATAGGTGAATGAAAAATACGGTTCAAGTCCAGTGCTGACTCCAACCATCGTACCAGTCGAGCCAGTCGGCGCCACTGTAAGTAGGTGAGAGTTGCGAATACCGTGTTCCAAAATGGCAGTGCGGATATCTTCAGGCATCCGCTTCATATAGCCAGTGTTAATGAATGCTTGTCTTAAAGCAGCGGTTTCCTCATCCGTTTTACCAATCAAGAATGGGAAGCTACCTTTTTCTTTTGCTAGTTCGATTGATTCCCGATAGGCAGTTGTTGCTATCGTTTCGAACACTTTATCAACGAGCTCATTGCCTTCTTTGGAGCCATATTCCTTCTCACAATAAATGAGTAAATCCGCAAGGCCCATGACGCCTAAACCGATCCGTCTTTCACCAAGTGCCTGTACTTTATTTTCCTCAAGGAAGTACGGTGTCGAATCGATAACATTGTCTTGCATTCTTACCCCTACGCGAACCGTTTCTTTCAGCTTTTCGTAATTGACCGTTTTCATCTCTTTGTTTGCGAACTCCGCAAGATTCACTGCCGCCAAGTTACATACTGAATAAGGCGCTAATGGCTGTTCGCCGCAAGGATTTGTTGCAACAACCTTTTGGCCATATGCTTTCGCATTCGTTTCATTGTTTGCATTGTCAATAAAGAAAATACCTGGTTCAGCTGAATAAGTAGCGCAAATATTAATAAGATCCCATAAAGCGCGCGCTTTTATTTTTCGGTAAACACGGACTTCATAGCCCATCTTTTCCCATTCACGAACATCTCCAACGTTATGCCACTCTTCGTTATAAAAAGCCATTTCTTCAGGTGTATACTTTTCAACTGCTGGAAAACGCAGTTCATAATCACCATCTTCTTCAACAGCTTTCATGAATTCATCCGTCAATGTTACGGAAATATTCGCACCTGTTAAGAATTCCGGATTATGGACAGAATACGTTCCGCCATCTCGCAATTTCATTTCCGCATCTCGCAAAATTGCTTCGTTGAAACCGCCCATGCCAGGGATTGATCTGTAATTCAAAATCCCTTGATACATCGCTTCTTCTTGCGCAGTAAGCGGCGTAAACTTAAGTTTTTCGTTGGCAAGTTTTTGGATAAGCTCTTCATCCGTATTTTCAAGAAGATAGCGAAGAATTCTCGGATTTTGCATTTTCGAGATGATAAATTCGCAAATATCAGGATGCCAATCAGCTAACATGATCATTTGTGCTCCGCGGCGGCTGCCCCCTTGTTCCACAAGGTGTGTCAGCTTAGCAATATCGTCAAGCCATGATACTGACCCCGATGACTTTCCATTTACACCACGCGCAAGTGTGTTCCGCGGTCTCAATGTTGAACCGTTCGTTCCGACACCGCCTCCACGGCTCATAATTTCCATCACTTGTTTGCGGTGATCGGAAATGCCTTCACGAGAATCGGGAACGAATGGCATCACATAGCAATTGAAGAACGTCACTTCAGTTTCCGAACCTGCGCCATAAAGGACACGACCTGCCGGAATGAAATTCAATTTTGCCAATTGCTCATAAAAACGCTCGAACGATTCTTGCCGTTTTTCTTCCGTCTTTTCAGCGGCAGCTAAACCAGTAGCATTCCGCTTTGCGATTTGCTCATAAAACACTTCTAACGGCTTCTCAATGACGTCTAATGATCTTCTGACAACACCCTTTTCTTGCTCTTCCGGATCATCGATTGAAGAACGGTATGCTTCTTCAATCCAAATGTCCGCTTTGCCACTCGCTTTATCGATTGCTTTAACGTATCCTAATCCCCTCGCTGGAAATTTCGGATCTTCTTTTACGGTTAAGACGACAAAATCGCCTACTTTTAGCGTCTTCTTTTCAGTGTCCTTAAATGAATATCGATCAATCATCACGAGACGGGACACTCCGCTATGTGTAATCTTCATGTCATCTGTGATGGGATGCACTTGCGGAAACTCCTTTATATCCGCATTCAATTGCTGCTTGTCCAATGATGGTGTTTGCTCGTTTGAAACAATAACCATTCTCGCATCCTCCTTATTTATTTCAAGATAAATTCTTACCAAACACAACATGTTGTATTATGTACATTACCTAATCTACTACATATTGAAACTTCATTCAACTGTATCCGTTTTTACAGATTTTGACGAATGCCGCGATTATCCGATTTCGCATGAAAAAATAGATCGAAAGTGCTAACCTTTATTTTTTAAATGTCCAGTCTTTATTTGCATATTTACTTTCTTCAATTTCTTTAACAATTGCCTCTTGCTCTGCTGTCAATTCCATTGGAGAAAGCTCGATCTCCAACGCCTGTTCGAAACCTTTCGAGAATGCCGAAATACACTCTTCTATCGAAACTTCACGCTCAACAAGTCGATCGATTGCTACAGCTTTTTGGGGCAAGTTCATTCTCATTCGTTCTCGGGCTTCTGCAGAATCAAACTTGAATAAAGATATCAATTTGTCTTCATCCAAGCTTAATAAAATAGCGCCGTGCTGCAAGATGACACCTTTTTGACGTGTCTGTGCACTGCCAGCTACTTTTTTCCCTTCAACGACAAGTTCATACCAGCTTGGTGCATCAAAACAAACAGCACTTTTAGGTTTTTTTAATCGATCAGCTTGCTCTTTGGAAGCCGGCACTGAAAATTCTGCTTGTAGCCCTAAGTTTTGAAAGCCTTTCAGCAATCCCCCTGAAATGACTCGGTAGGCTTCTGTCACCGTTTCCGGCATATCAGGATATGCTTCGGAGACTATGACACTATAAGTCAGTTCATCCTCGTGCAACACTCCTCTTCCTCCCGTTGGTCGCCGCACGAATCCTAAACCATGTTCTTTCACGGATGACATATCAATCTCTTTGTCAACACTTTGGAAATAACCGATCGATAGCGTAGCTGGCTCCCATTCATAAAATCTTAGAACAGGGCCTATTTCACCTTTACTATGCCAATCCAATAGCGCTTCATCAAGCGCCATATTGTATGAAGGCGAACGTTTTCCCGAATTAATAAAGTGCCAAATCCTTTTCGTCATTACGATTCCCCCTTCCATAACAGCCGATAAAGAATAACATAGTTTTCATAGTACCATAATTCCAAACGCGCAATAAGTATTGACTTTTTCTCTTTCATTCTGATTGCCTACTTATCAGTATCAAAAAGAAACCCTGCTCTTTTCCTAACATGTGAAACCTACTTATCAGTTACGAGCAATCAGTATTTTGCATGAAAACACACATCATTCTCATTGAAGAACGTTCTTCCATTCTTTATAATGAATAAGAAGATGGAAAGGGGAAAGTCGTTGTGAATCCGAATTTGATTATCTTAGGCGTCGCACTCATCGCATTGATTTTGTACTTCGTCATTACGATGCTGCGCGTCCGTAAAGCAGTAACAAATTTAACGCAAGAACAGTTTATTGAAGGGTATCGTAAGGCGCAGCTCATTGACGTTCGAGAACCGAAAGAATTTGAATCTGGCCATATTTTAGGCGCAAGAAATATTCCTTATTCGCAATTCCGCCAACGTTACAAAGAGATCCGACCTGATAAACCTGTATACTTGTATGACCAAAATGGCGGTAAAAGTTCGCGTGCAGCTCTATACTTAAAGAAACGCAATTATTCACAGCTATTCCAGTTGCAAGGCGGCTTCCGTACATGGACAGGCAAAGTAAAAAGCAAATGAAAAAAAGGCCTCTATAAAATTGAGG
Organism: Sporosarcina contaminans; assembly: GCF_042679045.1. Taxonomy (NCBI): domain Bacteria; kingdom Bacillati; phylum Bacillota; class Bacilli; order Caryophanales; family Caryophanaceae; genus Sporosarcina; species Sporosarcina contaminans. The sequence continues at coordinate 130,479 of NZ_JBHTLT010000020.1, forward strand.
ACACTGAAAAACAAGGCACTCTACTAAAAAGAGGCTGTCCAATAAGTCCCTAAAATAGAACAGGTGGCGAAAAACGAATCGTTTTTCGCCACCTGTTCTTGTATTTTTCTCATTCAATACTGAAAGTAGCTCGCGGATGCCGGCCACTTTCAGTAGATTGTGGGCCAATGCCACAATTCCGAATTCCGTATGCACCTTTTCGATGCCCCGCAGTGAGAATTTGCGGAACGACCGATTGCCCTTGATGTGACCGAACACGCTTTCTACCTCAATTTTACGTTGAGCGTAGATTCCTGTGTTCTCTTCACATTCAAGGGCTTCCTTTGCTTTCGCTTACATTTCTTCAAATACCGTGTTCCAATGGACTTGTCGATTGCCTTTTGCTTTCGTACATAATTTTTTCAATGGGCAATCCGAACAGTCCTCGCATTCATAAATTTTGTAACTTTGCTCGTATCCTGAAGCGTTCTTCTTGTTTTGGTATTTCCTAAAAGTGACTTTCCGTCCATTCGGGCAGATGAATAGATCGTCTTGTTCCAAGTATGTCCAGTTCTTTGCGTTTCGAATGTCATTCTTGTATTTGCGAGTCTGTT